>NZ_VOXW01000020.1:0-55109 GCF_013420555.1 Acinetobacter sp. Q85-2 | reverse complement strand
TTACAATGTTTGTCTTTTATACGTAATTTAAGTGTTTTCATGGGCTTATATTAGCTCATATTAGGCTTGAAATATTGTTTTTTAGCAATTAAACGACATTTCATGTCGTGTCGCTTATATCTCTGACCTGAAAGACAGAGGTTTACGCTCCATTTGATAAAGTCGGGGATAAAAAATGGCGCTCTGAAGCGCCACAATTATGATAGATATTTAATTATTTGGTTTCTAACAGATTCACCTGCTCAACCTGCACATCACTCATGATGTTGCCATGTTCTAACAGTTGATTAAAATAGTTTTCCACCACCTGATACTGCTCGGCCGTGCTTTCCACACGGTACATATTCTGGCGGAATTCATTGCTAGAACGCAGTCCTTTGGTGTACCAGGCAATATGTTTACGTGAAATACGGCAGCCTGAATATTCTCCATAAAAGCTATAAAGTTCAGATAAATGCCCAAGCAATACCTGTTTGACTTCTTCAATACTCGGTGCAGCCAAATGTTCACCGGTCGTCAGATAATGGGCAATTTCACGGAAAATCCAGGGACGGCCTTGTGCCGCACGGCCAATCATAATCGCATCTGCACCGGTATAATCCAGCACCATTTTAGCTTTTTCCGGACTGTCGATGTCGCCATTGGCAATGAGGGGAATATTCAGCTCGGCCTTAACCTGCTTGATTAACTCATAACGCGCCGTGTTCAGGTACATATCTTCGCGGGTACGACCATGCAGGGCCAGCGCTGCAATACCGGCCTGCTCCGCACGCTTGGCCACACGCAGAATATTTTCCTGACCGTTTAAAAAACCGAGTCGGGTTTTTAAAGTTACCGGCACATCGACTGCTTCTACGACTGCATCTAAAATCCGGGCGACCAGATCTTCATCCTGCAATAATGCCGAACCGGCCAGCTTATTACATACTTTTTTGGCAGGACAGCCCATATTAATATCGACAATCTGTGCACCATTGGCCACCTGATAACGCGCAGCTTCAGCCAGATCAGCCGGATCGGAGCCGGCAATTTGTGCAGAAATCGGCGCGATTTCGCCATCAAAATTGGCCCGATACAGACTTTTTTTGCTCATGCGCAAAGTCTTGTCCGAGGTCATCATTTCACTGACTGCATGGCCTGCGCCAAAATATTTGCACAGCGTTCTAAACGGCCGATCAGTGACGCCTGCCATTGGTGCCACCCACAGCTTTCGCTCAATAGGACGATCAAACAGTTCTTGAATGACAGGATGTGAACTCAATGTAGGAACCTCGGGAAACAGAAAATGCGCAGCTTATCCTGACCTGGGAGAAAACTGGATACGGCGCTGAAAACCGGGCTAGTTTAAAGCCTTCTGACTAAAATTTCTATGCATCTGTACCGACCACAGCATATCTGTTTTTAGCAGATGCTAAAAAACAAAAGCCCATCAGAAGATGAGCTTTTTGCAGCGAAACCGGCAATTAGATTGCAGTAATACCGCTGGCCTGGTCGCCTTTTTTACCCGCTACGATGGTAAATTCAACGCGCTGGCCTTCATGTAAAGTTTTGAAGCCCTGGTTGGTAATTTCGCTGTAATGAGCAAAAACGTCCTGACCTGAATCTGCCTGAATAAAACCAAAACCTTTAGTTTCATTAAACCATTTCACAGTACCAGTAACTGTATTTGACATAAGATAATCCTGTATTAAAAAACTTTTAAATTGGTCATAGATAAACCAATAATTAACTGGAAAATGACTTTGAAACTAAAAATCTGATACTACGAAGGATATTAAAAAACGACGGAGGGAAAAGATTTGCTGAAACAATAGTAATTCTTCTAGTTAACGACCACTATACAGACTTCTGTTCTGAATGCAATAAAAATAAATTAATTCAATTTATATAACTGATTTAAAGCAATATAAAAACTTTTACCATCCAGGTTAAATTCTACCTGCTGTCCGGACTGAAGCTCAATCATTTTACCGACTTCCACCCAGATAAAACCCTGGCTCGAGCGCTGCTTCTTTTTCAGCGGCATTACTTTTACAAAAATTTCCTGACCATTGACTGCAGTGGCCAACTGCCAATTTTCTACATTATTCAACATAACTGACTCATTATATGAGCTTAGGTGATCATTTAAGAAAGCTGTTCCATTTTATTAAAATTTCATCTTTCAAAAATCGGATAAAAACACAATCAAATTTGATTATTTTAAACTTTTCACTGTCCCAATTCTCACAATTATGGACAAATATTCAATCACTATAAGCATTAAAAGTTGGATGCGGGAGCCGGATTTGAACCAACGACCTTCGGGTTATGAGCCCGACGAGCTACCAGACTGCTCCACCCCGCAAAGGAGAGTTAGCTTTATACGCCCTATATTTGCTAAACACAAGGTTTATTTAAAATATACACTAAAATAACCACGGTTCTACGCTAAAATAATTCCCTTTATTTTGAGTAGAAAATTTTGGAATTATTAAAAAACAACAGATAATAGATTTCTTTCATAAGACATTTTTTACTCAGTTCCAAATTATAGATTCCAGCAATTAAATTGAATCTTAAGCCTAGTCTTTTTCCACGGTTACGATATCGCTCAGCAAGAATTTCGAAGGTTTTCAAACTGCCGAATACATGCTCAATCCCTATTCTTCTTTTATTGATTTCCTGATTATAGATTTTGAGTTCAGGATCCAGTTTGCAGCGCCTCTTTGCTTTTAATGGCAACAAGCTATTTGGATACACTGTATAAATTCCCTGATAACCCTTATCTGCAAGAATAAAGGCACCTGCAGGAATCTGATTCAAGTTACGTTTGAAGAGTTCAAAATCATGTACGGCACCGTGACTGCTACATAAACTCAGGATTTTTTGAGTTTGATAATGAATGATGGCCTGTACTTTGAAGGTGTGGGTCTTTTTCTTGCCGCTATAGCTTTTCTTCTGTTTTTTTAGGCCTTTGGATTGGAATTTCTGTGGCATCCACGATCACAACATTCCAATCGATGCCTTCGCCCTCGGGTAAATCTTTGGATAAATTAAAGAGATTGGACCGAATCAGGCAGTCTTCAACATGACGGACAATTCTTGAGGCTGTGGGCTCTGACACGCCATAACTTGTTGCGACATGGAACAATGTTCGGTATTCACGCCAATAGCTTAGACAGAGCAGAACCTGGTCTTCCAGGCTTAACTTGGGCGGTCTGCCTTTGGCAGGGACATGTTTCTTCAATTGCTCAACCATTAAATCAAAGGTTGACCATGAGATGCCCGTGTATCGCTTGAACTGAGGATCAGAAAGCTTGTTTGAATCGATGTATTTCATCCGCAGATTATGCATGAATGCCAAGAAATCTGGAGTGCAAATATCAACCAAAAAGAAGATCGTTTTTTGATTTATGAAAGAGATCTAATATTTTAAAAACAATTCAGATGATTTTATACAGCATCACCCTTATTTATTTAAATTTTTTCCTTAAAATAACCGAAGATCATCAAATTAAAATCAGCGCTTTATTTTGAAATAGAATTTAGTATCTAACCCTACAGTATCCGCTTTTTGAGCCACTCAATTCTCTGGCATCTTGCAGATAAAAATTGACAGCGCAACGTGGGCCGTATACATATATATTCACACTTGTATAGCCGAATTTCTGTATACTTCATCTGCCCTGTAGGCTGACCCGTCTGGACCGAGTTTTCCTGTTTATGAAACACACCTTCCTGTCATCTGTAATCAAACCTTTAAGCCTGATTGCATTATCTTTAAGTTTAGCTGCCTGTGGCGACAGCGCCTGGTGGAATAAAGGCGATGAGCCAAGTCTAGATGCAGATCAGATCAAGCGACTGATTCCTTCCCGCGTGAAAGATCGTGATTCATGGGCCAAAGATATTTACGATATTAGTGAACAATTGGGTATTCCGCAGACCAAGGAAAATATGTGTACCATTGTCGCCGTGGTCGATCAGGAATCCAACTTTGTTGCCGATCCACAGGTCTATGGTTTAGGTGAAAAAGCGGTTAAAGAAGTCCAGGAACGCTTAGACGAGAAGTTTAAAGATAAACTCGGTGAAGCCATTGGAGGCACCATTGCCGGCTATTTTCAGGATGTACTGAAAAACCATCCAAGCCCGGAAGATAACTATTTAAGCCAGATGCGCCGGGTCAAAACCGAACGGGAACTGGATGAACTTTATCGTGAAATTTTTGACTATATGGCCAAGCATTATCATGTGTCGGCCCTGACCGGCGCCGCCAAGCTGTTTGGTCAAAATATCGGAGAAAAGCTGAATCCGATTACCACCTTAGGTTCGATGCAGGTGCATATCAGTTATGCCAAGGAACATAAACGCCAAGGCGGCAATATTGCAGAATTACGTACCGATTTATACAGCCAATATGGTGGCCTGTATTATGGTATTCACCGTCTGATGATGTATCCGGCCGACTATGATAAACCGCTATATCGCTTTGCCGATTATAACTCGGGTATGTATTCCAGCCGTAATGCCGCTTTTCAGAGCATGCTCAATGATTTAACCGAAGCCGAATTATCTCTAGACGGCGATTTACTGCTCTATAGCAAAGATGGCGGTGTTCGCAGTGCCAAGAGTCAATCTGAACGCGAGCTGATTAGTGTTTTTGCCAAACATAATATTGTGCTCACCCCACGCCAGATCCGCTCCGATCTGAAAAAAGAAAAAGAGCAGGATTTTGAAGATACCGCCTCGTATCGCGCCTTATTAAAACTGTATCAGGAACAAACTGGCAAAGCACCATTTTATGCGATAATGCCAGAGGTGGTAATTTCCGGGCCAAAACTCAGCCGTGATTATAATACCAACTGGTTTGCTACTCGGGTCAACGGGCGATATACCACATGCATGCAAAAAGCCAAAAATATAAAAATCTAGCCTTATTCGATTTTGATGGAACCCTGTATGAGCATGATAGTTTTACCGGCTTTATTTTCTACAGTCTGGGCAAACGGCATATTCTCAAGCGTGGACTGACCACCCTCCCCTGGATTATAGCTTATTATTTAAAGCTCTATCCGGCGCATAAAATGCGGCCCCGACTGTTTAAGGGAATGTTTAAGTCGGTACCGCAGCATCAAATTAAGGAAAAAGCAGAAAGCTATGCAGCACAATTGGTTCAAGCTTTAAATCCGAAATTACTCAATCAACTACAAAAGCATCAAGCCCATGGAGATGATATTGTGTTGGTCTCTGCTTCTATTAATATTTATTTGGAAGCGGTATGTGAGTTATTAAATATTGATTTAATCTGCTCTCAGGTGGCTTTAGAGAACTCTATCTTTAGCGGTGAATATTTAACGGCAGATTGCAGTTTATATGAAAAGAAACAACAAATTATAAAGCGTTATGATTTAGAGCAGTACAATGCTATTTATGCCTATGGTAATAGTTATGAAGATGAGCCAATGCTGAATCTGGCAACCTATCCTTATATGGTGGGCACAGATCAAGCTTTACCTGAAGTGACGCTCTATAAAAAATTAGCTTGATTTTAGAAAAGCAATAAAAAACCCACAATTTATTGTGGGTTTTTAGTGGATTGGGGTTACATGTAGCGGATGCCTTTAGTGGTAAAAGTATTATTTTTAATAGGTATAATGTTGCCACTTGCTTTAGTTTGACCTAATTTGATTTTAACATCACCTTTCATTTCAGTTAGATCCATGTCCTTTGCAACAATTAAATTACCTATGACTTCAATTTGACCAGTACCAGCGAACTTTCCAGAAGCCTTACCTGTATTACCAGCTCCTTTGGAACCAATTAAATTACCAAATAATTTTGTTTGAGTTTGATTATCTGCATGAACCACAAACCCTTCGTCAGCCATTCCAATTAAAGTGAAAAGACTAGTCGGATATTTAGAAGTATCTTTTAAAAACACATTATCAACAGCAAGAATATCATCATAATTCTCAATATCATCTACTTGTTGTTGAGTAAAATCTTTACATAAATTTGCAGGACGCTCTGAATTAAGACAAACCTCCGCCAACCTTACCTTCATCGTAGCTAATTGCAAACTAAGTAAGTCTGCCCTATTTTCGCCTAACAACAACTTTTGCGCCTCTGTTAAATTATTACCATTTGAATCTTTGCCAGTTTTTAATTGCTTATCTATCATCAAAATTTGAGCGGTAATATCTGTTGCAACGATATAATCATAAGGTGAAAAGACATTTAATTCACCTGAACTACTACTTGCATCTTTTTCAATTGTTAAATTTCCAGTCGTAATGATTGTATTTCTAAAATATTTTGAGCTATCGTTTTCTGAGTCTGGTAAACGTATTACTACATCTCCATCAAACCAAAAAATTCCATCAAATTTCTGACCCATTTCTATTTTGCTTTGAATCAGTTTATTTACATCTACAATCCAAACATCTGTACCTGATGATTTTCCACGTGTTATAGCATAGTCCCTTTCAACTTCTTCATAATATGGGCAAGTAATTGATGTGGCAGAGTTTTGCAAATTCGTATTTTGCTTTTCACAACTGATTGTATCACCAACATGCTTAAAAATATAATTTGCATGTGCTTTCATATCAATCGCAGGTATTAAATCCAGCCCACCATCAAATTTATTTACTTTAATTCCGTCTGTCTCAGGTTGATAATCGACTACAGTTTTTCCATTACTTAGGTAAATATTACCTGATTCAAGCCCTTCTTTTATATTTGCACCAACAGATATTGCTACATTTTCAGTTAATGCTTGAAGCGTTTCTTTCTTTTGAACTTTCAAACCTCCCGCAAAAACTGAACCCTCATGTGCAGATAATCCTTCTCCTTGAACTATAATAAGGTCAGTTCTTAAAATCGCGGTAGCGCCACCACTTTTACCTACAATATCAAAACAGTAGCGACCAGCCCCACAAGAAACTCTTGTAAATTCAATAACCTCTGAACCACCACTTACAGTGCCTGATTCAATTTTATCAATATTGATTGTACTCTCTTTTTTTAAATATTTGACCAAAGCGTGATAGCCTATCATGGCTTGCATTTGAGCTTGAGTCTGCGCATGGGTCGTGGTTGCACTGGACTGCAGGTTCCGCATTGTCGACATATAACCCACAGTTAATACTGTTAAGGACAGACCAACCAATACAATAAACAGCAGAGAGGAAACGCCTGCTTGTTTTATAAAAGAAATGCCATTGCGCATATTTCTTTTCATATTTATAACATTTTGCATGACTAATCCTCCCTATTTAAAGTTAAATAGGCATGTAGTATTTTCAATTTTTTGTGTAGCAGTTTCGGTACTTGCCGCATAAGTATTCGTGGTAATAATTATCTGATACTTACCAGGGTCTAAATCAGCATCATTCACAATACCAAATGGCCAACAATTATTTTGAATGACCCTAATTGTCATTGCGCCAATTTTTTTATCCGTAGCCTTGCTTGACTCAAATTGAATGTTTTGAACAGCATCATTGATTTGAATTAAACGCTCAACAGGATCATTCGTCACATTTGGTTTTGACAAATTTGTACAGTCATAACCCGCACCTTTACCGTACAACAATAAACCATTACTTGCATTTCTCAATGCCTGACACTTATTCGTCGCAACTTTCCAGACTAGATATTCGGCATTATCTGTACTTGATGCTGTTACGTTATAAGTATCTGAACCATTTTCTTCCAATTTATATGCTTTTAAATTTGTGCCGTAACTAGACGTATCACCAAAACCAATACCTTGCAAAATACGGTCTGTCGCAATTAAACCCAGCATCATACTGCTATCACTTTGTGCACCCAATGATGCTTCAGCAGTCACTTTACCTGTTGTAACAAATGCGCGTAGCATTGCCAAAATAATAATAATCGAGAGCGTTAATGCGATTAAAATTTCGATTAAAGTAAAACCACGCTGTGAAAGTTTTAAGCTGTGCATGTTCTTTACTCCTTTCACGGCGCTATTTCAACAGGAATAGGCACGTTCCAATGCGTTGTAGAATCAGTTTTTTCAACCACTTTTACAGTTGGTGATACAACTATAACTTCACGATCAACTGGAGTTACAATAACATTATCACCATTATCCTTAGTGATTACGTTATAGTCCTTTGTTTGCACAATACAATTTACTGTTACTTTTTTCCCCGCCACATCTAAATCAACATTATTGCTACAACCACTACCGGCAGAGCTTTCAAGGTACTGCCTCATTTGGTTCACAGTGTGCAAATGTAAATTTTGATCACGATGCAAAACTGCAGTACGACCAGAAATATAAGCCGCACCCAAACCAATAATTGCCATAAGTAACATAGACACTAACACTTCAATCAGTGTTACGCCTTGTTGATACTTAGATATCGCAGAAGTTTTATAATGTTCCTGATGCATTGTTACCACCTCCGCTTGCAGCTATATTGTAATAAGTGCAACTACCGGTACGTAAATATCCATTATTATTCAATGTTAGTTGCTGATGTCCTGTAGTACAGCCTATTGATAGTGTTACTGTAATGAGAGGAGATATTACTGCTTCCCAAATGACTACATTTTTACTGTTTATTACTTCAATCTTTTTGTCTGTATTATTCACTTTTAACGTGGCTGCAACATCATCCTCTTTAACCGCATTCGGGTTACGCAAAGCTTCATTTTTAGCGCGGGAATATGCTTCCAAAAACTCTTTTTCCGTTTTGGTTATTTGTGCATTAGCTACCCAAGCTCGACCAAGTGGAAAAATAGCCATTGCCAATATTGCAAACAAAGCAATCCCAATCATCAATTCGATGAGGGTCACACCACGTTGTCTTACCATGATGTTAACCCACCACAAGCAGAATCGCCTGTAATACTACGTGAATTTGTATTTGTTAAAGTAATCTCACAACCATGATTACGATCATTACCAATAGCTTTTAAACTATATGTTGTGGTTGTCACAGTAAGCTTATAATCAAAAGTATCTGCCGATGGTTGCCAGCTTCCAGTCATACTATTGGTAGTGAAATAATCACTAACTGTTTTTTCACCTGCAGAATCAACATATTTTAAGTTTCGCTGATACAAACTTTCCATCACCACGCTTAAAGCAACCAAATCTGACTGGGCACTACGTGCTTTGGCTTTGGTGATGTAATTTGAATACATAGGCATGGCAATGGCTGCGAGAATAGCCAAGATAATGACAGCCACCATTAATTCCAGGAGCGTAAAACCTGCGCTAGACGTGTGGAAGTTCGAGCCTTGTTTCTTATACATTTTCTTTCTTTACCAAAAGCATACTTACTTCTATAAAACTAGCATAGGATTTGTTTAGTATATGTTGTATAAACCTCCAAATTGTTTAGAAATAATTCACTGCATTTTAATTATGATTATGATTTTCAATTAAAAAATGTTTAATCCTAAATATTTTTACCAATTGTTAAAATATGTAAATAATTAACATGTTTTTCATATACATATTTAACTGAGTGTCATCAATCTTGTTGTGCTTTAAATTTTCATCAAAACTATATACTTATACTCACATAGAGTATATAAGCTTGGATATCATTGTACTTATCAAGTAATTGGCATAAATGCTCAAAGTTAATCATTTATGTGAATTATTTTATAAACAATTAACAAAAATCATACCAAATAACCTTTTTCTCCAGATTTCCGAGTTGGCTGCTTTGTTTTTAGTTTTTATGGCTCTTTCTATACAATAAAAAAGGCAATTTCCTATGAAAATTGCCTTTTTGTCTTAACGCATTTTATGCCTATTTTTTAAACGGAAACGCATACTTGGCAATCCGTTTCAGTACACTGCCATATTGTTTAAACAGGCTGGCATTGTTGTAGTGCAAACCATATTTTTCACATACTGCCTGTACTTTTGGCGCCATCTGACGGTAACGGCGTGCCGGTACATCCGGATATAAATGGTGTTCAATCTGGTGGCTTAAATGGCCAGTCAGAATATGGAACGCTTCTGAACCAGTCAGGTTAGAAGAACCGCGAATCTGGCGCATATACCAGTGACCACGGCTTTCATTTTTCAATACCGATTTTGGGAATACCTCAACATCTTTGGTGAAGTGACCACAGAAAATAATACTGAAGGTCCAGATGTTACGAATCCCGTTGGCCACCAGGTTGCCAGTGAATACCGGTAACGCAGCAGGACCAGCAATCAGCGGGAAGAACACATAGTCTTTAAACAGCTGTTTAGAGATTTTGCTCTGTAAAGGTTTCCACTCTTCTTTCAGCTCAGCCTTGGTTTTACGGCCCATCCACACTTTACCAAGTTCCAGGTTTTGAATCGCAACACCCCACTGGAACAGTAAACAGAATGGAATACTGTAAATCGGTTGTAGCAGATGACCCGGTTTCCAGCGTTGTTCTGGGAACAGACGTACCAGACCATAGCCGATATCATCATCCATACCTTTAATATTGGTATAGGTATGATGCTTGTAGTTGTGGGTTTGACGCCAGTTTTCAGAGGTACCGACAATATCCCACTCATAGGTCTGACCGTTGAATTTTGGATCGTTCATCCAGTCATATTGACCGTGCATGACGTTATGGCCAAGTTCCATATTTTCCATGATTTTGGCAAAGCCGAGCAGACCAGTACCCAAAATCCAGGCTGGCGGGAACCAGCCAGCAAACAGGCAGGCACGACCCGCAATAGAAGCATAACGGATGGTTGAGTATACACGGCGGATGTATTTGGCATCTTTTTCGCCTAAATCATCCAGCACTTCCTGCTTGATGGCGTCTAATTCACGCGCCAATTCATCCAGTTCTAATTGGGTTAATTCGCGGTTTTTAGGATTTTTAAAATATTCAAATTTGACTGGCATATTCATAGTGAGTGTACCCGCTTATAAGTCAATAACTAAGTCTGTTTGTGCCGAATTCACGCAAAGCTTGAGCAAATTACCCGGTTCGGTGTTTTGTGCACCATTCACCAGATTTTTGGTCGAGCCTTCGACTTTGTTGCAGGCACATTTATTACAAATTCCCATACGGCAGCCATGCTTCGGTTGAATATTCTGCTGCTCCAGGCTGGTCAAAATAGATTGGCCTTTGGGAATGGTCACGGTTTTATTCGATTGGGTTAAGGTCACCTGCACAAAACCAGCTTCTTCATTGAGCATTGGGCTCATGCTAAAGGCTTCAGTTTTTAATTGTTGTGCATGCGCAAACAGTTCTTCTACCCGTGCAGCAAAACCCGATGGACCACAGGCATAGACTGCGCTCTGTTCAATCTGCTCAAGGGCTTGCAGATGGCTTTCATTCAGACGCTGTGCCGGTGTTTCCCCTGCCTGGGTATAAAACACGTCAAAGCTAAAGTGTGGATATTGTGTCGCCCATTGTTCAAACTGGGTTTTAAAAGCAACATCGGCAAAGGTTTTTACCCAGTACATCAGTTTAACCGGGGTCTGCTTTAATTGACCCGATTTGGCCAAAGCATCGACCAGGCTATACATTGGGGTAATACCACTACCGGCAGCCAGCAAAATGAGTGGCTGTGTCGCTTCAGGCAACAACATATCGCCATAAGGCTGGCCAAATTCCAGAATATCGCCCACATTGGCCTGATTGACCAACCAGCTGCTGACTTTACCCTGATCGACTTTTTTAACGGTTAACAGCACATGCTGAGTATCCAGTTGCGTCAGGCTGTAGGTACGCTCATAGCGAATTCCTTCAATGGTGACAAAGACCGGGTGATGTTGGCCCGCCTGTCCAAGCTGGAATTTCTGATTGAACTGCACCATCAGGCTGACCGTGTCCTGCGCGGTCTGCTGCTTTTGCACAATCTTGCCCAATGCCTGATTCACAGACCACAACGGATTGATTTTTTGTAACCAGAAGTTTGCCGAGTACGGATCAACAATCGCACTCGCAAGAGATTTGAGGGGAGATTTCGACTTTTCGATAACGTGCATAGCCTACACCACGCGATGAATTCTCAATTATTATACACATGTATATATATTTGTATATACGCTTGTATTGTTTCTATTCATTTCACAAGTTCACACACAACGGCTATACTACTGAAAAGCCTTTCAGCTCTGGACCCTATGACTCAGCCTGCCATGAAAATAAGTAATGATGTTCTTGCCCAAGATGTTCCCAACATCCGTGAACCCATGACGGTGCGTACGGTCGGCAGGAAAGCGACCATTACCAAGGAAGAGCTGTTTCAGGCTGCACTGAATCTGATCGGACCCCAAAAAAGTATTGCCTCTTTAAGCCTGCGTGAAGTCGCGCGCGAAGCCGGTATTGCACCGAATAGTTTTTATCGTCACTTTAAAGATATTGATGAGCTGGCCATTGCCCTGATTGACCGGGCCGGCCATGTGCTGCGTCAGATTCTGAATCAGGCACGTTTAAAAGCATCCAAACAGAACAGCATTATCCGCACCTCGGTTGAAGTCTTTATTGAACAGCTAGATGCTGATGAAGGTAATTTAAGTCTGCTGTTGCGTGAAGGCTATACCGGATCGACGTCTTATAAGCAGGCAGTGGAACGTCAGCTGAACTATTTCCAGCAGGAACTAAAAGATGACCTGATTCGTCTAGAGCGTTTGAATAACAGCAAACTGTCCCATCCGGAGATTGTTTCTTCAGCCATTACCCAGCTGGTGTTTAATATGGGTGCCAAAGTGATTGATATGCCCGCCAATGAACGTAAAATCATTGCCGAGCAAACCATGATCATGATCCGGATGCTGCTCGAAGGCGCACGCCATTTAGATGAAGCACAAATCCGTTAACTGGATTTTAAACTGCTTATTTAAAGTGTTGATCGAATCCGCTGCTGCACATCGCGTGCGCTCTGCTCAGGAGATTCCAGCGGGAACATATGCCCACCCGCTACAACACTAAACTCAATGCCATATATCTTTTTTAGTCCCTGCGGGAAACCTTGCTTATAAAAAGCACTCTGCTCTGCCGTGATTAAATGCACCGGTAAATTTGGGGCTTTACGCGGCCAACGCCACCACCAGCTTGGTACAGTTCTAAAAATATCTGCCTCGACCTGTTTTGGAATCTGTAAGCTGATGCCGGCCTCATCTTCTCTAAGACCATGCCGGATAAAATCCTGAAAACAGCGCTCATCAAACTGTTTAAACAAGGCATTGCCACGTAACTGCTGATAAGCCTGCTCACGGCTAGACCAGGCGTCTTTACGTTTCAGACTCAGCCCGGCCGGGGTTAAACGGTCAATCTGTTTTGAACCCAGCTTTTGCAATAACTCGAATATCGGCGCTGTTTTACCAATCACAAAAGGCGGGTCCATTAAAATCAGCTGGCTAAATAAATCTGGCCGTTGATAAGATGCCATCAGCAACACCAGCGCGCCAAAAGAATGCCCCAAACCGACCACCGCCTGTTTTGGTGTTTGTAACTCGATATCGGCAATGACCTGCGCCACCAGTTTTTCCCATTTTGGCTCAACCGGATAGTCCGGATTCAGGCCAATGACCGGAATATATTTCAGCTCAATATCGGCATCAAAATAATCAAAAAAGGTCTGATAGCAAGGACTGGCGATGCCATTGGCATGGGCAAAATAAACAACAGTTTTGGTCATAAAGGTATTTGAAGCAGATAATCCATTTTGCAGGAGGTAATTTTAATTTTTTGCTGCGATTCTCAAGATCAGCCAGGCTGGTTCAACACTCTACGCCTGACCAATATATTTATTTGGCCGACACCACCAGATTCTGGCTAGGCAAGAAAGTTGCACCGCAGGTGGTTTTATCACCAACAATCACCACACCACGCCCTTTGACCTGGGTGGTTGGATCAACCGCAATGGCAGCTACAGTGGTTTTACATTTTGGACAATAATGCTTCATGCCATTTAAATGCACGGCAATGCCATTAATAACAAATGAACTTTCACATTCAGCAACCACACCGCCATGTGAAGTTTTAGAGCCTAAAGTGACTAATGCTTTACCCATCGTTGTTATATCTTTTAAAAATTTGGCTCATCTTAGCATGAACATTTTACCGGACTCTAGTGCACTGATCGCCGGGCTGTTTATGTCAGGCAAATCAGCATAAAAAAGCACCCTTCAAATTAGACTAAAAGTGTCCAACTTTCGGGGTGCAGTTCACGAAGGTGCTTTTCTAAAAATTACGACTGTTATGGTTTAACCACCACCATCACCTGAATTGCTTCCGGGGTAACCGCAATACCGTCAAGCAGGCTTAAACCTTCTTTTTGCAATTTCTGCAAACGGCTGATTTCATCTTCACGGATGCTTGGGTTAAATTGCTTCAGATACGTTAGACGGTCAATTTCATATTGCCATTTCGCGCCATACATCTCTTTGGCCTGCTCTTTTAAGCCCGGCAAGGCAGTTTTGGCAATGTCCAGCGCCTGTGCATAACGCTGCTCAATCACTTCACGGCGTGCTTTTACCACCTGACGGCAGCTATTGCCATCTAAATGATGTAAATACGGTTTTAAGATTTCAGGGGCAATTTTTTGCGACAGATCCTGACCTTTTTCACTCAGCAATACACGAATCAATTGCTGCGGCAAGCTTGATGGCAGGTTCAATGCTTTTGGTGCAATCACATCAACCTTGAACCACACTTCCAGCAGCACCGAACCTTGCGGTAATGCAGCTGACTTTAACACCGCCACATTGGTACTACCAAAGCTTTGGGTATTGATCATTTCCATCACGCTTTCGGTAAATGGATGTTCCAAAGTCAGATATTGTGCATCTTCGCGGATTTGAGCCTGATCACGATAGAAAGTCGCAGTCATGCCCTCTTCATCTAAAGTCAGACCTTGCACCTGCATCTGGTCTGTTGGCTTGATGATGACTGTGCCATTGCTTTGTTCATCAAAGTCGATGTTGGTTGAAGCCATAAAGCGCTTCATGAACATTGGCAAGGTAGTGTTGTCATCATAATCTTCCAGCGCCTGGACAATTTCCTGCGCCACCACCGGACGGCAAGAGTTGTATTCCAGTAAACGGTCACGGCCTTCCTGCAGTTCAGCTTCCAAGGCTTCGCGCTGTACGCTAACCGCTTCCAGCAATTCTTCAAACTGCTGGCCTTGATCTGCCAGTAAGCAGTCTTTTAATTCAACAATGAAGTTTTCCTGCAAGGTCTGCGCCGTTGGGGAAATATTGCTGAATATATTCAACGCTTCGTTATACCAGCGGAACATGCGTTCTTGCGCCGTGCCAAGTAAATACGGCACGTGAATCTGAATCCGGTTTTCCTGACCAATCCGGTCTAGACGGCCAATTCGCTGTTCCAGTACGTCCGGATTCGCCGGTAAATCAAATAAAATTAAATCTGATGCAAACTGGAAGTTACGCCCTTCTGAACCAATTTCCGAACAGAGCAGGATTTGCGCACCATAGGAATCTTCTGCGAAATACGCCGCTGCCTGGTCACGTTCCAGCAGGCTCATGCCTTCATGGAACATCGCGGTACGGATACCGGCATGTAAACGCAGTGCATTTTCTAGCGCTTCCACCACCGGACCACTACGTGCAATCAGTAGCACTTTTTTGTGTTTTAAATCGCTGCGCAGCTTTTCCATCAGCCACATTACACGCGGATCGGTTTCCATCCACGCACCATCAAGCTGGCCTTCTTCTGGCCACATCTGTTCACGCAACTTGCCCTCTTTGGCCCAGTGCTCTGGGGCTGGCAGTGGTGCTGGCTGACAGTCCCGTCCCGGGAAGCCCTGAATCGCTTCACGGGTGTTACGGAATAAAATACGGCCGGTACCATGACGGTCTAACAGTTCATGAATGGCGCGGAAACGCTGTTCCGGATGGTCTTCAATGCGATGGCCCAGTAAGCCTTCCAAAGCGGCCAGATGACCTTCTTCCAGTGGCATGTCGGACATCAGCACTTCGGCAATTTTGGCTGTTTGCTGATATTGCGCTTCTTCATCCAGGAAACGGTCCAACGAACTGAAACGTTGAGGATCGAGCAGGCGTAAACGGGCAAAGTGACTTTCAACACCCAACTGTTCCGGGGTTGCAGTTAAGAGCAACACACCGGCCGTTTGTTCAGCAAATTCTTCGACCAGATCATAACGGTCATTGCCGCCTTCTTCTTCTGACCACATCAGGTGATGCGCTTCATCAACCACCAGTAAATCAAAACCAGCTTCAAGTGCCTGCTCACGCAGATCTTCGTGGTCAATCATCAGGTCAATAGAAGCAATAATACATTGCTCGGTCAGGAACGGGTTTAAATCCGGGTCATGTTCTTTAATTGACGCTGTACGGGTCAGATCAAATAAAGAGAACTGCAGGTTGAAACGGCGGCGCATTTCAATCATCCACTGATATTGCAGTGAATCTGGCACCAAAATTAAAATACGTTCTGAACGGCCGGTTTTGAGCTGCTGATGAATGATCAGACCAGCTTCAATAGTTTTACCCAAACCCACTTCATCGGCCAGTAATACACGCGGTGCAAAACGCTTACCGACTTCGTGGGCAATATAGAGTTGATGCGGAATCAGGCCAACGCGTGAACCAATCAGGCCACGCAGCGGACTGCTGTGCATATTGGCCTGCATCAACAGCGCTTCAATACGCAGGTCGTACCATTCTTTATAGTCAATCTGGCTGGCCAGTAAACGGTCTAAGGGTTTAGACAGCTGGATTTGCGCGCCAATTCGGGTTTCATTCAGCGATTTCTGTTCTTCTGAACCATCTTCCAGCTGACGTACCACGTTATAACGCACCACGCCACCGCGATCTTCCAGACTCTGAACCGTCCATTTCAGGCCTTCCTGGTCCTGTACTTCATCGCCCGCATTAAACACGATACGGGACAAAGGTGCATTGTTACGTGCATAGACACGGGTTTCGTCACTCTTGGGGAATAAAATGCTGATTGAACGTTCATCTACATCAATAAGAACGCCTAAGCCCAGTTCTGTTTCTGTATCTGACAACCAACGTTGACCAATAGCAAACTGCTGCAATTTTTCCACCTTTTTCTAGAAGTTAGGACTGTCGCGTTATCACTCAAGGACTGCTTGCCATTTGAGCAAAATTTGACATCGTAAAGCAATATATTTTGACATAAAGCCCACCAAAAAGTGAGCTTAAATTCATGAGGATATGTTTCCCTTAAAACGGCACCGGGCAATTAAACTCCAGTGTTTCTCCCGTTTGAGGATGTTGAAAACTTAAATACGCCGCATGCAAACACAGGCGTGGAGACAGCTGTTGCTGCTCTGGCGTGGCATATAAGGTATCGCCAATAATTGGATGACCCAGATATTGCATATGCACCCGCAGCTGATGCGAACGGCCGGTAATTGGAATAAGTTTGACCCGCGTAACCGCCTGTCCATTTATTTCAAACTGTTCCAGCGCCTGCCAGTGGGTAAGCGCCGGTTTCGAATGAGAAGGATCGGCCATATGCAACGGCGGACGGGTTGGATCATAGACCACCGGCACATCAATGGTGCCTTCGCCGTATAGATGCCCGGCCACCACTGCCTGATAATGCTTATCGGTCTGGCGTTCCTGAAACTGGCGTGAAATCTTGTTTTGCCCCAAGCGGCTAAGACCAAACACCAAAATACCTGAGGTGTCACGATCCAGACGATGAATTAACAGGGTTTTAGGCTCAATGGCGACCAAACGGCTGATCAGGCAGTCTTGTAAATCTGCTGTTTTTCCTGGCACTGTGAGTAAGCCGGCCGGTTTATGGATGAGCATAAAATCTTCATCTCGATAAATCAGGTGTTCGGTTAGAAAATTACTCAAAGTACACTTCCAGGCTGATCGCGAAAATAAGGCGGCAATGATAAAAACCTTGCACCACAATTACAATGCAATTTGCGCAAATTGCAGACGTTTTTTCCGATTTTGCTGAATAAAAATGTCAATTTTCTGAAAATGGCAAATTTAGTCCGTTAAAATCTGCAGCAATCCGTGAAGTGTGGGTTTGGACTGCAGATCTTCATAGCGAATATTGGCACCATTGGCACGCCATAAACCGACCAGACTCACCATCGCTACCGAATCCAGACCATAATTTTTTAGGTCGACATAAGGATCAATTTCCAAGGCATCCATATCCAGCTGTTCTGCGACAGCCAACATAATGCCTTTGGTCGACAATACATATTCTGACGGCGCACTTAAATCCCATAAGCGAGTCAGGCTATAGGTATTTAAGTGATGTATCCCCTGTGCCGAAATATTTTCAATCCACTGAATATGCTGTTCCTGATTCACCAATAAAATCGCATCGTCGACCACACAGAGCTGTTCGGTCACGCTATACAGATGCGGTAAAATCTGTTTTAGCATCGGAGTGACCTGTCCGGCAAAAATCAGTTGGGGATGGGTTGAAGCGTATTCACCCAACTGCTGCATGCCTTGCAGGACATCATCGCCGTATAGATCGACAATAGGAATGTCCAGTGCTTTGGCTTTATTGCTGATCTGGATCAGATGAGTCATCAGGTCGCTGTCCTGTATACCTACCATCATCCTTAGGTTTTGCAGTCCTACCAGTACCAAAACAGATTCATTTGATGCAAGCTGCCATTTGGCTTGAGATGGTACGAGTTGGATTTTTTTGGGCATGAGGTACAGCATGGAAGGCTCTTATAAATACAAAATAGCATGATGATTCATGCTATTTTAGTTTAGCATCGATTTAAAAAACACTTTGATTTCACAGACGTTTATTGTTCTAATTTCGTATAATCGCCATTATCTTAAATAAGCATAATTCAATACAAGCAATTGATCGAACTATAGATTAATTTAGGTAGTTAAATCATTAACCCTATTTGAAACAATGAAAATAAAAACTTACTCTTCTAAAGGCTTTATCGGAGTTTTATTGCTCATAATATTTATGGCATGGTTTGTACTTAAATGCATTCCTCTATCAGAGCAAGAACAAAATGCAAAAATTAGTAGCAAAATGGAAAGACAACGGCTTCGATTGGCTCAAGAATTTGATAGGTACACTCTAGAGGAACAAGCACGATTGCCAAAATATGATTCCCGTAAATATGCCCTAATTAAACGTAATAGCAGATTCTGGTTAATACCTAGAGAATATTTTAGTGATAATGGTTTTCATATAAGGTGGCCAAATACGGTAAATAGGCTACTAAAAAGAAATTGGGAAAATAAATCTAATAAAAAATACCCTATTGTGCGAGTCTTGATGGAGTCACGACAATTTAATGCATCTACAGGTTATGCAGGTAATGATAAATTTCTAAATGTAGAGCCATGCAAAAATGGAAATGATTGGTTTATTTGGAATGGAATAAATGTTCGGATATACCCGAGTGATGTACCTAATCTTTCAGATAGGCAGCGTTTAGATATATGTTTAACAGTATTGAAAATACTCAATGAGGAAATAAAGGAAATAAAGGAAATAAAGGAAATAAGTTAATTAACTTTAAGATTTCCTTAAATTAACATAATACACGTTGTACGAAATTCTTTTGATTTCCTTTTTAAATCATAATTTTATTGTATATAGGCAAGCCCAATCATTAGCGATTGGGCTTTTTAATTCATATTTAACGTTCCACGCTTCATTTTGGTACAACTTTGGATGAATTTATTGAGTTGAGCTAATCAATTTTTTTCTTGAATTAACTTTGCTGTGCTACAAACTTCTCAATCGCTACCCGTGCAATCTCCGCATCTTCAAACGACTTCACACCCGACACACCCATCGCACCGACGAGCTGCCCTTGATACATAATCGGTTCACCACCTTCTAGCATCCCTGAAAATGATTCCATGGTCAGGAAGCCCATCTGACCGCCTTTGATAATATCTTCAAACAGTTTGGATGCATGGCGACTCATGGCAGAACATTTGGCTTTTTCGATGGCTAGATTTGCAGTCATTGGTGCTGCCCCATCCATACGTTTCATGGCCAGTAAACTGCCCGTTTCATCCACCACGGCAATACTGACATTAAAGTTATGCTGTATCGCATATTGATGCGCTTCATTTAATAGAAATTCAGCATCACTTAAAGTCATATAATGTTTGGTTTTCATTTTGATCTCGAATTAACTGAAGCTTCCCTCTCCTTTTAGGAGAGGGTTAGGGAGAGGTCAAATTTACGCTTTCATCTCAGCAAAAGTGGCTTTTGCCGCCTGAATGGTAAACTCGATATCTTCATCGCTGTGCGCGCTTGAAATAAAGCCGGCTTCAAATGCAGATGGTGCCAGGTTCACGCCACGCTCCAGCATGCCGTGGAAGAATTTACGGAAAGCATCGACATCACATTTTAGCATCGAGTCAAAGCTGGTGATATCGTCCTGATCGGTAAAGTACAGACCAAACATCGCGCCCACTTGCTGGGTTTTAAACGCAATACCGGCTTCATCCGCAGCAGCTTGCAAGCCAACCAGCAGTTTCTCAAGTTGCGCAGACAATTTCTCATAGAAACCTTCAGCACGAAGATGTTTGAACATCTCTATACCGGCACGCATTGCCAATGGGTTACCTGATAGCGTACCTGCTTGATAGACCTTACCCAATGGTGCGATACATTCCATCACTTCACGTTTACCACCGAATGCACCGACTGGTAAGCCGGCACCGATGATTTTACCTAAAGTGGTTAAATCCGGAGTTACGCCATAATGTGCTTGCGCACCGCCTAAGCCAACACGGAAACCGGTCATCACTTCATCAATAATAAACACCGAGCCATGTTCATCACAGACATCACGAATGGCTTGCAAGAAACCATCAATTGGCGCAACCAGGTTCATGTTACCGGCAACCGGTTCCACAATCACCCCGGCAATTTCTGAACCAAACTTGGCAAAGCATTCTTTTAAGGTGGCAATATCGTTATATGGCAGGGTTAAGGTGTGTTTGGCAAAATCCGCAGGAACACCGGCAGAGGTCGCTTCACCCTCACCTTTGGTTAACAGGCCAGAACCGGCTTTCACCAGTAATGAATCTGAGTGACCGTGGTAACAGCCCTCAAATTTCACGATCTTGTCACGGCCGGTATAACCACGTGCCAGACGAATCGCGGTCATGGTCGCTTCAGTACCGGAGTTGGTCATACGCACCAGTTCAATTGATGGCATGATTTCGCAGATAATATCGGCCAGCGTCGTTTCATGAACGGTTGGCGCACCAAAACTTAAACCGTCTACCGCAGCATCCTGCACCGCTTTAATAATCGCTGGATGGGCATGGCCCAAAATCATTGGCCCCCATGAACCGACATAATCGACATAGCGTTTACCATCTACATCATATAAATATGCGCCTTGGGCTTTTTCAATAAAGACCGGCGTGCCGCCTACACCATTGAACGCACGCACCGGTGAGTTCACGCCACCTGGAATATGTTTGCTGGCTTGTTTAAATAATTGTTCTTGCTTTGGAGATAGGCTCATGAATCGACTCAACTCAAAATAAAATCAGACAAAAATTTCGGCTTAAACCGCCTTTTTAAATAGTTCAGACCAGTCATATACGCGTTGAGCAACGGTATGCATCGGACGACCTAATATATCACTAATCACCGCACAAAGGTCGGCACCAGCATCAATCACCTGCTGACTATTTTCCACGGTTAACCCACCAATCGCGCAGATGGGTACATTCAGTTTTGCTTTGGCCTGCTTTAAGGTTTCTAGACCAATATTGCCGGCTTCCGGCTTAGTATCGGTGGCGAAAATTGCCCCAAATGCCACATAGTTAGCGCCATCGGCAATGGCCTGCTCTGCCAGTTCAAGTGAATTGTTACAGCTGCGGCCAATCAGGACATTCTTCGGTAAACGTGCTGCGGCTTCGACAATTGAGCCATCATCTTGACCCAAATGCACGCCGACACCATATTTTACCGCAGCTTCCAAATCATCATTAATCACAAATGGCACTTTGTACTGTGCACACAATGATTTCATATATTCAATTTCATAAGCCTGATCTTCTTTTGCCACCTTTTTACGGCGATATTGCAAGACTGCAACTTCATAGGTCGCCATTGCACCTTCAAGTTTGGCTAAAAGCAGTTCAATCGGATCATCATTGGTAATTAAATATAAGCCACGCATTTTGCCTGCCTGAAACACCTCAAAAAATTGGCTCTCATTATTACATAGTTACAGCTCAAGAGCAGGCCTTGCCTGTATTTTCGCTGATGCTTTGTTTCAGTTCAGATTTTTATGCAAAATCCCTAGTATTGGGGATAGAGTCAGCGCCGGTTTCGGTATTTACTAAGACTCACAATAATAACGATATAAGTTGTTGTTTTTTATTTTTTTATATCAATAACAACCAACGTGCATTCATGGTCTCATGGACGTACTAGAATTTGATGCCAGGACGCATTTGGGGAAATGTGATCAAACGCTAGCACGTCCACACTCTTTTGACTCTCTTCATTCTTTTTATTTCAATGATTCCAGCTATAAAAAAAGCCCGGAGAAAGGTCACTCCAGGCTTGGAAAGTTAAAAACTGATGTCATCAAAGTGTCATACACTCTGCATTGCTTCAATTAATAGAACATTCACTCTACAATTTCAATGAATTTTTTGACCATTCATCTTATTTTTGACCGAAAGTTTTAGTTTTGCTCGAAAAATGAAGATTAGCTGTCAATTTTATCCAGTGCGCGGTCTTTAAGACTCAGGTTGCCGCGCAGAATGTCGGCAAACATTCGCCAGTCAGAAATAAAGCTATACAGCGGCTGTTTAAAGCTGGCCGGCTTGTTTTTTTCAAAGAAAAAATGACCGACCCAGGCGCAGGCATAACCGGCCACCAGTCCATAGACAAAGTAACGTGGCTTACGCTGCCTGACCATTTGCGTCAGGCAAATCAGGCCGATACCACTGCCCAGCATATGCAGACGCCGGCTCATGATATTGCGGTGTTCGGTTAAATAAAAACGATAAAACTCGTGATAATTTTGAATTGGACCTTGAGGCGTGTCATCCGGTTTTTTCGCCCATTCGGTGTTGAGGGGTGCGTTCATGTTCATCATCCTGATGCTCTGTTCTTGCTCAAATTACCGCATTTTCTGTACAAATAAAAGCCACTTTGTTCGCGCTATTTTTCTGGCTACTTTTTTCAGGACAGATTTTGGTTACAATCAGAAGCCTTAAACAATGAACGCCTTTTCTGGACGCTTGATAATAATTTGGTATAGCGGCGTCATCTGCCAGAAAGCTACTTTTTTGCTGTATTGCTCAATTTTTTAGGACCAATTGAATGACCGAGATTGAATTAAAATTTCAAATTCCTGATGCGCGCCGTAATGCCTTACTTAAAGCGCTGGATCCTAAGAAATCTGAAACCATTTCGCTGCAAGCCCGATATTATGACACTGCCGACCGCCTACTGGCACAGCATGGTATTGCGCTGAGACAACGCTTGGAAGGCACGCGCTGGGTGCAAACACTGAAAGCCGGCAAAACCCATATTGAACGTTTTGAACATAATCATGACCTGGGCGAACTGCACCAGCCACCTGCGCTTGATTTAAGCATTTACGATGCCGCTCCCGAAGCCAGACAGCTATTAGATGCAGTTCTCAGTCAGACTGAAAGCCCGCTGCAACTGCAATTTGAAACCGATATTACGCGTACTTTGCGTGTTATCCAGCTAGATGAAGTCGAGATTGAAGCCAGTTTAGATGTAGGCTGTATTCGCAGCGGCGAGCGTGAATATCCCGTCCATGAGGTTGAGTTTGAATTAAAATCTGGTTCGGTGCAGGCCCTGCTGGCCTTCTGTTTTGAATGGGTCAAGAAATACCAGCTCTGGTTAGATGTACGCAGCAAGGCCGAAATGGGCAATTTGCTGGCTTTAGACTTACAAGTCAGCCCGCCGCGTCTGGCTGAAGAATTCCGTTTAAATAAAAAAGCCTCAGCCGATCAGAATTTAAGACTGTTAATTGCCCAGCAATTGCAGCATTTACTACCTAACATTGCGGCTATTTCAGCGGGTGTTAATGAAGCCGAGCATATTGTACAGGCGCAAAATGCACTGAATCAGCTGTATTTAACCGTGCATTTGCTCAAAGACTGGAGTGCGTCTATTTCGGAAAAATGGGCCAATCAGTTACTGGCGTTTAGACAGCAGTTTGACCAGCTGCAACATTTAGAGCACATGCAAAATACCCTCGGCACCTTTTTGCAGAATCCGAATACCGCCTCGAATCTGGCCAAAGATATTTTATATGCTAAAGAGAAACTGGCCAATCTGGTGAAATCGACCCAGAATGTACATCATTATCTGGAACTGTTGATGTTTAGCCTGGATGAAGATGCCTCCCACCCTGCGCAGGATTTAAAACAGGCCGCTCAGCAGACTTTGCAGCATCAATATAAATTACTGCAAGAACAGCTAAACCAGACCAGCCAGACCGATTTTGACAGTCTGGATCAGCTGGCGCAGAAAATTAATGCCCTGAAATTTATTTTCCCGGTACTCACCACGATCTATGATGTTAAAAACCTGCAAAAGTACAGCAAAGCCCTGAACGATGCCCAACTGGCCGCGCAGGAATATCAGGTTCTCTCCTCCGCTGCGCTGTATATCCAGCAAACTGAGCTGGAAGCCAGCGATTGGTTTGTACTCGGCTGGCTGACCGCAAAACAGGAAGTCCATGCGCAAGCCTTGCTGGATGCCACCGAACAATTCCTGGTGAGTCGCAAGTTTATTAAGTAAGTTCAGCCACTCCCCGCTCCGGCCAGACAAAGGAATACGCTTTATGGCTACTTTTTATGCATGGCTTGGCCTATAGTAAGGTCAATCAAGAATAAAAATTGCAGGAGTTGGTTATGGCGGAAATCGAACTGAAATTTCAGGTGCCGGTGCATCAGCGCCGCGCCTTTGAAAAAGCCATTGCCAAGAAAAAAGCCGTGCCAATGCAGCTGTGGGCCAAATATTATGACAGTCCTGAGCAGCAGCTGGCACAGCATGCCATCGCCCTGCGTCAGCGTCTGGAAGGTCAACGCTGGTGTCAGACCTTAAAAGCACCGGGGCAGCATCATTTTGAGCGTTTTGAACTGGAACTGGCCCTCGGCCCAGATGAACCGGAGCAGCTGGATCTAAGCCTGTATCAGGAACATAAACAGGCGCAAACCTTGCTAAAACAGGCGCTGGAGCTGAAAAAGGCCGATTTAAAAAATACCGGTCTGGAGCTGCAATTTGAAACCGATGTGCAACGCCTGATTGTGCTTGAACAAGTCAAAGACAGTGCAATTGAACTGGCGTTTGATCAGGGCGAAGTCCGCACACCAACAGCACAAAGCGATATTTACGAAGTCGAGTTTGAACTGAAACATGGCGATGTTAGCGACCTGATTGATTTTGTGCAGCCATGGGTAAAACGCTATCAGCTCTGGCTTGATGTTCGCAGCAAATCACAGCGCGGTCAGATGCTCAAGAATCAGCAGGACATCTTGCCCGTTCAACATCAAACACCTTTTAGTCTCGATAAACATGATTCGAGTAGCCGCGCGCTGGCCAAAATTGTCAGCAACTGTCTGACTCATTTATTACCAAATGCCACGGCGATTGCCGACAATCATTATCAGAGTGGTCATGTACATCAGGCCCGTGTGGCCATTCGCCGTTTACGCAGCGCGCTGAAAATCTTTGGTCACTGGTCCGAACAGGTACAACCCGAATGGCAAGCGCAATTGGCAGAACTGTTCCGGCAACTTGGTTCCACCCGCGACCGCGATGCGCTGAGTGAAAGCCTGATGCCACGTCTGGCCAAGGCCGGCTCTCCCCTCGCGGAACTGCCAGCAAGTAGCGAAAGCAGCGATGAAATTGATGCACTATTTCGCGCGCCAGAAACAGTGCGCCTCTTGCTGGAGCTGCTACAGTTTAGCCAGTGCACAGCACATGAAGATGATCAATCGCTGAAAAAACAGGTACGGAAACAGCTTGCAAAAATGCACCGGCAAATTTGTCAGGATGCCGTGCAGTTTGAACATCTTGACAGTGAACAGAAGCACCGCACCCGCAAACGACTCAAACGCCTGCGTTATTCAGTCGAGTTTATTGCCTCTTTATTTGAAGCGGATGCCGTCAAACAGTATCTGAAAGCACTGAAACCGGCACAGGAATCTTTGGGGCAGTTTAATGATCTGGTGGTGGCCGAAGCCCTGTTTCAACATGAGGTTCAGCAAAACCCACAGGCCTGGTTTGTTCTGGGCTGGATTGCTGCCGAGCAAAAGCATGTTCTGGCCGAAGCCCAGCAGCATTTGCTGGAATTTACCCGCAGCAAAACCTTCTGGTCGGACTAAAGCCCAGCACGGAGATAATCATTTAGCGGTACTTGCCAAATACCTTCCAGGTACCGTTATCGGCCAGCGGATCATGATAACTATCGCTCCGCTGCTTGCGCGGTTTTTCCCGGGCATCCACCAGCTGAAAATGCGGTTCGACACTCAGCACAATACCGTTGACATAAAAACGGGTGCGGGTGTATTCACTTTGCCCATGCTGAAACACATAGGTACGCAAATCAATAAACTCACGGTGTGCCACCAGTGCGGCGCTGTCGTCACTCTCCAGCCACTGTTTCATCGCCAGCATCTGCGTAGCATCAAACTGGCCGCACTTTTCCATCAAGCTGGCCAGACCGCGAAAAGTTTTTGATTCTTTGGCCCGGGTTTTATTAATCCGGATTCGGTCAACATGAAAGAAAAATAAAGGCAGGTTTAAGTGACTTGGCAGATGAATGGCATCCAGCACTTCATCTTCCATAAAGGGCTGAAACAGCTCTTGTGCCCGCTCAATCAATCCGGACCATTGCTGGAAATAGGCTTCAACTTCAGCCGGATTGCCATAATAAATTGGCAGCCCTTCTACATTGGCCAGATGTGCCGGCGGCCAGATGTTTTGTCGCAGCAGCGCAATATCACTTTTTAGACTTTGAACCGCAATTGCATCTTGCATCGTGATTCCTTTTTCTTGCTTAGGCTATTTTTAGAGTAAGACAAAGGTTTAGTTTCTGCAAGGCTTTGCCTATAATTATTGTTTATGATTTTAGCTTAGGAAAAATTCATGGTTCAAAAGATTGAAGCAACCGATGTTACCGAAGAAGAAGCGTTAAATGCTGCTTTCTTTGAACGTGCTGATGAATTTATCAAACAGGCCAACGAATTTTGTCGCGTCGAAAAAGGCTCACAGGAACAACCGGCGGAAAAACGCGGTCAGGTCAGTGCTGCCATGTTGTTCGGCACGGCGCGTTTTAATACCTGGGTCGCAGCCAATAACTTCAAAGATGGTGAGGAAATGCGTGCTGCCAAAGATCAGGTCATGTCCTACATTTTGCAGCAGTTCCAGATGATGCTGGAAGACAATTATGATGAATACTGTGAACAGTTCGAGAACTATTTACGTTTCCGTCGTAATGAAGAGTTTCACAGCAATAAACACAAACATGATCACGATCATTAAATTGCTAAAAAAAGTCCACCCTGTTGGGCTTTTTTAATGTCATCTTTTCGATAAATACCCTTTTCTTTTTTGCAGACTTGGCTTTGAATAAAATAGACATCTTCAAGGATCAAACCAACCTGCTATGCAAAATCTTGGATTTGCACTGATTGATGCGCATATTCATCAATGGGACCCGTATAACACACCACACAGCGCACGCTTGGCGGTCAAGCTGCTGGGGAAATATCCACGCTTACTGGATAAAACCATCCGTACGCTAAAATCCAAAGCGCTGATTGACACCCTGGGACATACCCAGCATGTCACTGCCCCCTATTTGCCCGAGCATTATTGCCGCGATGTCGGCTTTTATCCGGTTGAAAAAGTGGTGCATGTGGAGGCCAGCTGGCATGACCACAAAGGCAAAGGTGTGGTTGGAGAAACCCGTTTTATTGAGTCGCTGGATTTTACCAAAAATGGTATCCAGCTGGGTGCAGTGGTGGCCACGGCCGACCCGCGTGACAGCCAGTTCAAGCAGATTCTGAAAATGCATCAGAAAGCGGCGCCGCAACATTTTCGCGGGATTCGTAAAATGGCTGCGGTTCATGAAGATAAAGACATTTATGCCTGGGCCGATGATCCGCATTTATACCGTGACAAAAAATTTCTGAAAGGCTTTGAACTACTGGCACAGCATAATTTAAGTTTTGATGCCTGGGTCTATTCCAGCCAGCTGGAAGATGTGATTGCCCTGGCAAAACAGTTTCCGGAAACCTCAATTGTGCTGGATCACCTCGGTACACCGGCCGGTCTGTTTGGTCCGGTCGGCTCGCATACCGGTATTACCCAAACTGCGCGCGACAATATCCTGTTTCGCTGGCAGGAAGACCTGGCAGAACTGGCGCGCTGCCCGAATGTCTATACCAAATTGTCCGGGCTGTTCATGCCGGTACTGGGTCATCAGTTTCATCAGCAGCAACGGCTGGCCTCAAAACAGGAAATCATTGATTTAACTGCCCCGCTGATTCAGCATGCGCTAAAAAGTTTTGGTATGTATCGGGTGATGTTTGGTTCCAATTTCCCGATGGATCGGGTCAGTAGCGACTTAGTCACGATTATTGATGCCTTTAGCGATGTGGTGGCGACGTATCATCCGCAGGCATTAGCGCAGGTGTTCCATGATAATGCCAAACAATTCTATCGGCTCTAATTCTCTATGATAAATTCACCTCATACTTACTCATAGCACCTATAAGGATTGCTGGCAGATGGGATCAGTGCCAACATAACCGGCTTCATAAAAATCTCCCGTTTAGGGAGATTTTTTATATGAATGATCTGTAATCAGCACTTATTTTACCGGCTGACCATATTGATCAGCCATGACTTCGACCCAATGTTGCGGCAGCAGATATTTCTGGATCACCGCATCAATATCGGCTTTGCTGAGTCGGGCAATGGCCTGATCACGTTTTTCCCGATACGGTAAATCACGGTCAAGTTCCAGCTGTGCCACCAGCATCCGGTGAATACGGCGCTCATCTTCCAGCGCTGTGACACGCTGTTTCAGAATGTCAGCCTTGGCCGCCGCTACTTCCTGTGCAGTCACGCCATTTTTGCGCAACTCCTGAAAGACTTTATGTACCGCCTGCGACAACTGCGCCGCTTTACCGGCAGTATAGTTGGCACTCACACTGAGGGCACCGGAATTTTCAAAGCTGCTTAAACTGAGCGAACTGCCAAAACTGTAGACCAGCGCATTTTTTTCACGCAGCTCTTGCGCCAGACGTGAGGTCAGTTGTGAGTCCCCTAAAATATGACTCATGACCATTAATGCGGCTGCATCGGGATGATCATTTCCCACGGGCAGGGTCATCACGCCCTGATAACTGCCAAACTCACGCTGTTCGGACAGTACATGCTGTTTTTGCGCCGCATAGCTGTTATACGGCACGCTTAAACGCTGATACGGCTGTGCTCCGTTCCAAGTGGCAAACTGCTGTTGCAACAGCTTGAGAACCGGCTTGGCCTCATAATCGCCGGTAATGGCAATCCGGGCATGATCCATGGCAAAAAACTGCCGATACAGCTGTTTGACTTTCTCATTGCTGGCCTGGGTCAACTGCTGCTTGGCAAATTCCGGCTCGAAGTGATAACGCAAATCTCCCGGCTGATAACGCTCGATCAAACGTGCCATATTTAAGGCAGCCACGGTTTCCGGCTCGGTATACGGCCGGTCCAGACTGGCCAGACTTTGTGCCTTGATCAGATCAAACTGGGCCTGTTCAAACAGCGGCTTTTTCATGATTTCCAAGACAAATCTGAAAAACTCATCAAATTTATCTTTTTTGGCCACAATCGAAATGGCCACGCCATTGCTATTGGCCTGTGCCGAAGCTGAACCACCGGCGTCAATGGATTTGTCGGCAATATCCTGCAGGCTGTACTGATCTGAGGCACGCAGCATTAAATAGGCCATCAGGTCAATAATCTCGCCCTGATTAAACAGCGATTTTTCATTGCCAAAATCGACTATAATGGTGGCGTAGGTTTTATCGTCCCGGGTCGAGGTGGGAAACAGTGCATATTTCATGCCATTGGCCAGTGTGCCACGCTGGATTTTGGCTTCAGTCTGGCTTAAGGCCTGTTTGGATGTGTGCAGATACTGCTGAATTTCCTGCTCATAGCTGCTGATGTCTTTGAGTGGCTCGGCCTGTACATCCATTTGATCGAGGGTTTTCAGCGGTTCAGCAGCCTGCTGTTGCTGGGCCTTTTTCTGCTCTTCTGGTGTCGGCTGAATATGCCCGCGCATACGATGTTCAGGAATCAGGAATTGCTGTAAACGTGTATTGACCTGATCCACCGTTAAGGCCTGTAATTCCTGTTGATGGACAAAATACTGTGCCCAGTTGCCCTGCTCCGATACCACATAATCACTTAGCATACCGGCAAGAGCACTGGCATTGCTAAACAGACTGTCCTGGCTATTACGAATCAGGGTTTTGACCCGGTTCAGCTCGGTCTGATTAAAATTTTTGCCCTGCTCGACACCCTGCTGCAAGGCAGTTTCAACCTGCTTGGCATTATGAGTCGGTGCATACAAGGCACCCATAAAGACCAGATTAAAATCCTGATCCAGCCAGGTGGTCGATTGCACCATGGTGCTGATACCGGTTTCAACCATGCCCTGATACAAATGCCCGCTCGGCTGCATGGTGTATAAATACGGCGCCAACGCCAGAGCGGTTTTATGCTGGCCGTTCTGACCATTTAAATAGATATTGAACTTGGCCAGCTGGCTGCCTTTTTGCACTAAAAAATCCCGGTTTTTGATGGTACGGGCATCCAGCACTGGCACCTTGACCTGTGCCGGAATCTGGCGTTTGGCCAGCGGACTAAAATGCTGATCAATCTGCTTGAGTACCTGCGCTTTATCAAACTTGCCGGTCAGCACCATCACGGCATTATTCGGTGCATACCAGTTACGATAAAAACGCTGCAATTCCGGCATCTGAATCGACTGCAACTCATTCAGATCACCAATCGGTAAACGGCCCAGATACTGGTTGCCATAGGCCGCTTTCCAGACCTGATCCATTAACACCGCATAGGGCTGATCCATACGCACTTCGCGTTCACGCTTCACAATCGCAATTTCTGCCGGCACAAATTTTTCTTGCAGCACCAGCTTGTCCATACGCTCGGCTTCAAGATAAATCATCTCATTAATGGCTGTCTGATCTGGGCGGATGGTGTTCAGATATTTGGTCGAGTAGTAATCGGTGCTGGCATTATTGCTTAAGGTGTACTGGTTTAAACGGCGCTGGAATTCATCTCCCGGGACATTCTGGGTGCCTTTAAACGCCAGATGTTCCAGTAAATGCGCCATACCGCCTTTGCCTTGGGGATCATTCAGGGAACCGGTAAAGTAGATGGTACTCATCACCACTTTATTTTCTTTGGCATTCGGCGCCAGAATCACCCGAAAACCATTATCCAGCCGGTATTCTTCAATCTGCTGTTCAGATTTTACCAACACCGGCTGGGCAAATGTCGTAGCCCCCACACCCATGATCAGCAAAGACAGGCTGAGCTGTTTAAACCGCATTAACATAATTTTTTCAATACCTTTTACCTGCTGCAGCCGCTTGCATGACTGCAGCATTAAATTGTTTGTTGTTGTGACTTATGTTTGAAAATCACCGGCATACCCAGCGTGATTTCCCTGTTCTGTTTTAATCTAAAAATAACTCGGCCACCAGATATAATTTGGCATAACCGGAAATTTCAATACGCTGCTCTGCTTGTAAGGCACAGTACAGCATTCCACCTCGCGCCGAAGCCTGATAAGCCACCAGTTCAGTTTTGCCGGTTTTTTCTGCCCATAACGGCGCCAGACCGGTATGCATGGAACCAGTCACCGGATCTTCATCAATCCCTTTATGCGGGGCAAAGTAGCGAGCAATATAGTCATAGTCCTGAGAGGGCGCGGTCAAGGCCACATCTAGGTCTGTCGCGGTAATTGCGGTGCTGACCTGATGCAGCTCTGCAATCTGCCGGATTTTGGCCAGATCGGGCTGGGCGGCTAACACTGCCTGCTCAGATTCCAGTACCAGAATATAGGCCTGTGCATTTAAATAGACTTCCTTGACCGGCTGATCAATCACATCCAGCAATTGCGCCGGAAATTCATCTTGCAGTACCGGCACACGGGTTGGAAAATTCATGCGGATTTTGCCATCATCATCTTGCGTGACAATAAAAAGACCTAAATTTTTGACATGAAAATGAATGGTTTTGGCGCGGGTATAATCCTTAAACAGTACAAAGCTGCTGGCCAAAGTGGCATGGCCGCAAAAATCGACTTCAACTGTGGGGCTAAACCAGCGGATCTCGAAATTTTCAGCATCCATCGGCTTGACAAAGGCAGTTTCGGAAAGGTTATTTTCCAGTGCAATATTCTGCATTAAAGCGTCATCAAGCCAGTCTTCGACCACTATTACTGCGGCCGGATTTCCCTTAAATAATGCTGTTGTGAATGCATCAACCTGATACATTTTCATGAATCTGTCTCCCGCTGTATTTTGTGCTTTTTCCCAAGCATGCATCAATGATATAAGTTTTAACACCCGGTACAATGCAGAATTGTTGTTTTCCTGCATATCTCTGGAATGATCTCTGATTGAGGAATAAAAAAATATGACGCTCCCTGCTGATCTGCAAACTGTACCTTTGGAAAAGGCCTATCGTTTGATTAATCATGGTCCGACCGTGCTGGTGTCTGCGCAAGATCAGCAGGAAACCGATGTCATGGCTGCAGCCTGGGCCTGTGCGCTTGAGTTTAATCCTGCCAAAGTTACGGTAGTGCTGGATAAAAGCACCAAAACCCGTGCCATCATTGAACAGTCAGGTTATTTTGCCTTGCAGGTACCGACCTTAAAACAGCTCAGGATGGTGCATCAACTGGGAAGCATCAGCCTGTTTCAGGAACCGAACAAGCTGGACCGCTGTGGGGTCGAGCTATTCCAGTTTGAGCATTCTCCTGTGCCGACAGTGGCCGGATGCGCCGCCTGGCTGATCTGTGAACTTATTCCGGAGCCGCACAACCAGCAAACCCATGACCTGTTTATAGGCAAAGTCATTACAGCCTATGCCGATCAGCGGGTATTTCGTGACGGGCACTGGTATTATCATGAAGTGGCCGATGAATGGAAAAGTATCCACCATATTGCCGGCGGGCATTTTTATAGCATTGGCCAGCCGGTTTCGGTGGAATAACAGCGCTTAGATTAGCAAACAAATTGGCCAGATCAGCGGGCAACTGCAATAGCCCGCGCGCCATACAACAATATTTTACGCATAATAAAAAGCGCAAGGAATCTGCATGGATGCACAGCAACGCCGCCTCAGCCTGTTTTTACTGCTGTCCACCTGTTTAGGTATCGGTATTTTTCGTTTTTCTTATACCGCCTTGTTACCCAGTACCCGCCTGGCTTTTGAATGGAGTAGCGAGTTTGCCAGCCTGTTGGGCAGCGCCAATTTACTCGGTTATTTAATTGGTGCGGTCTGGGCCATGCGCTTAAACCAGCAGCTATTAGGCTGGATTCAGGCCGCGGCCTTTCTCGGCAGTTTAAGTTTATTCTGCTGTGCGTTCACCGGTTTTGAGGGTAGCTGGTATCTGTTCTGGCGAATATTGTCCGGCATCTGCGGTGGCTGGCTGATGATTCTGGCGCCGAGCGTGGTTGCGCAGCACTGTGAATTGCAGCATCGGTTTAAAATTAATGTGATTGGTTTTAGTGGCATCGGACTTGGTGTGCTGCTCGCCACATTATTTTTGCCCTATTTAGATCATATCTCCACCTCAAGCGCCTGGCTGATTTTATGTGCCTTTGCCGTGCTGTGCAGTCTGGGTTTAATCCTGCTCAAACCCAAAGCCCTACCGGTTAACATCCAAAGCCAGCCTCAAAGCGCTGCTGCTGTGCCCATCAATAAAAAGGTCTTTGCCAGCCTGCTCTTGGTGTATAGCTGTAGCGCGTTTTCCTATGTACCACACTCGCTCTTCTGGATTGACTATTTAAGTCAGGTGCAACAACTCAGCCTGTTCTGGATCAATAGCCACTGGATTTTATATGGCCTGGGCAGTGCCTGCGGAGCGGCCTGTGCCTATTTTCTGGCAAAACAGCTCGGCAATTTCAAAGCACTGAAAATCCTGTATTGCCTGTATGTGGCGGCCATTTTAGCGGCAATCGCCCCTTGGTCAGTGATGACCTTTCTGTCTTCCTTTTTTACTGGCCTGCTGAATCCGGCGGTAGTGTTTCTGACCTCTTATACCCTGCTCCAGCTGTATGGTCTGGCCTATAAAAAATTATGGGGCATGGCTACTTTATGCTTTGCCAGCGTGCAGCTGATAGGAGGCTTAAGCTTTAGCGGCTTACAAGTCGCCGGCTGGTCCTATCCGCAGCAGTTTTTACTGGCCGGTGCGGTTCTGGCACTGGGAAATCTGTATTTTATTTGCAGACTGCCGGCCACCAAAACCCCGGTTTCTACAATCGAGGTAAACTGATCCCATTTATTCATCGGTCAGTTCTTGTACCAAATAGGGATAAGGATTCACGGCGCCTTGTCCGCCTAAATAAATCCCATAATGCAAATGTGGCGGTGTATTTTGAGCATTGCCGCTATTACCGACATAACCAATAATTTCACCGGCTTCAATCCAGTCACCTTCCTGAATCTCCGCTGCATAATCCTCTAAATGCGCATAATAATGATGGCTTAAGCCCGGACCAATCACCCAGACCACTTTACCCCCAAGGTTGTTGGTGCCCACCCGCGATACAATTCCAGCCGTGGTTGAGCGTACCGGCGTGCCGCGTTTGGCAAAAATATCAGTGCCTTCATGCCGACGCCCTTCACTGCGCGCCGCACCCCAGGTATCACTGATCTGCCTGGCCTGCACACCTTCTACCGGGACCGGTAAAGGCGCCATGAATTCCTGCTGTTGCAATTTCAGATACAGCATCGGATAGCGCATACCGGCGGCATCACCCGAAGGGGGTGGCTGACAGCCGACCAGCAGCACACTCAAACTTAAGCCAAGCGCCAGACCGGCGAGCCGTTTAGAAATCAAGATATTCATGGCACCTGCATCATCAAGGGATGACTTGATCTTAAGGTCTGCTCAGGGGTAGATAAAACACGGTTTTTGTACAGGTTTTGCTGATCTGGGTTTGGAGATGATTCCTCTGCTGCTTTCCGATCTAGATCGTCATGGGCTATATAGATATGACAAAGGCTCTCATCATGAGAGCCTTTGTCAGTAAATCAATTTAAAAACCTATCTGCGCCTTTAGGCGATGAAAAAGTTTTTAAATTGGGGGGGCGACATCATTGCTGACGTTGGTTTTTCTGTTTTTGATTTTGTTGCTGAGGCTGTTGCTGCTGTTGACGTTGATTGTCATTCTGCTGCTGATTTTGTTGACGTTGGTTTTGCTGATTCTGTTGATTCTGCTGGTTTTGTTGATTAGCCATTTCATATCACTCCTGTATCAGTTCGATATGTCGCACAATATGTACAGGTATTACTCTACCGGGTTTTGTTTTTTGCCCAAGTCATAAGCTGTATCAAATTGCCTCAATGTAATTGGGCACAGGATTATCCATTACAAATTAAGTGAAAATAGTTTTACTATTTTACCTTAGTCACCCAAAGCATCACTGTGGTTACTTGTCATTACATTGACACAAATGGATGAGAAGATAAGGCATAAAAAACCCGCGTTAAACGCGGGCGGTTGCATCAAATAGATAGCGTTTTATTGGTCCATCTTGTCAATAATCGCCTGACCAAACTCAGAGCAGCGCAGCAAGGTGGCATCTGGCATCAGGCGTTCAAAATCATATGTCACCGTTTTGGCTGCAATCGCACCGGATACACCCCGAATAATCAGATCGGCCGCTTCAGTCCAGCCCATATCGCGCAGCATCATTTCCGCAGACAGAATAATCGACCCCGGATTGACCTTGTCCTGCCCAGCATACTTTGGCGCAGTGCCATGGGTGGCTTCATACATATGAATTGCCCCGCCAATATTGGCTCCCGGTGCAATGCCAATCCCGCCGACTTCTGCCGCCAGTGCATCTGAAATATAATCCCCGTTCAGGTTTAAGGTGGCAATGACCGAATAATCTGCCGGGCGCATTAAAATCTGCTGTAAAAAGGCATCGGCAATTACATCTTTAATCATAATCTCTTTGCCGGTTTTCGGATTTTTCAGCTTCACCCACGGCCCGCCATCGAGCAATTCGCCGCCAAAACGCTCCAGCGCCACTTCATACCCCCATTCCTTAAAGGCGCCTTCGGTATATTTCATGATGTTGCCTTTATGTACCAAGGTCACACTTGGCTTGTCATTATCAATCGCAAACTGGATGGCTTTACGCACCAGACGCTGAGTGCCTTCTTTGGAGACCGGTTTAATCCCAATACCACAGTTTTCTTCAAAGCGGATTTTGGTGACACCCATTTCCTCTTTCAGGAATTTAATAACTTTTTTCGCTTCCGGTGAATCGGCTTTCCATTCAATCCCGGCATAAATATCTTCCGAGTTTTCCCGGAAAATCACCATATCGGTCAGTTCCGGATGTTGCACCGGTGAAGGCACGCCTTCAAACCAGCGTACCGGACGCACACAGACATACAGGTCCAGTTCCTGACGCAAGGCCACATTCAATGAGCGGATCCCACCACCAACTGGTGTGGTTAGCGGCCCTTTAATCGACACCACAAATTCACGCAAGACCTCAAAGGTTTCTTCCGGCATATAGGTGCCATAAATCTTGTTGGCCTTTTCGCCGCAATACACTTCCATCCATTCAATCGCACGTTTGCCACCATAGGCTTTTTGTACTGCCGCATCCACCACGGCTTTCATAGTCGGGGTAATATCCACCCCAATCCCGTCACCTTCAATAAAAGGGATAATCGGATTGTTCGGCACATTCAGGGATAAATCTGCATTTACCGTAATTTTGCTGCCATCTGCAGGCACGACGATTTTCTGATAACCCATAATCCTTGCTACTCCCTGTGATTGGTGGGCGGGCAAATCCATACTATTCTTGCCCGGCACCGGTCTTTTTTGGCTGTCTGCTTAATTGTATTTTTAACTCGATGATCTTTTCAGTTTAATCAAAATTTAACCAGCCCGGGATTTATAAGGGAAATGGCCTTATTTCTGTGCTTAATAAATCGGCATATATCCTGTAGCATCTCTCAGCAAGTTTTACATTTCCAATCAAAATCATCTGCTCAGCTTTGCCATAAAGTTCAGGCAGATCAGACAGAATCTGCTATAGTAGCCGGATATTGTGGACCTTCTTTTTGCTCATTGTCACCCTTTCTCTCCCATACCGGGTTTTATTACAGTTAGCATAAGAATCACACCCAGATTTTGTTATATTTTTTAGCAGGTTACAGTGAAAATAGTTATTCTTAACAAGCCTTATGATGTGCTGTCGCAGTTTCGTCCCGATGAAAAGCACCCAACCATGGCCGACTTCATTGATGATCCGGATTTACGGATTGCCGGTCGTCTGGACATGGATTCAGAAGGTTTAATGTTCCTGACCGATCATGGCGGTTTAAACCAGTTTATTACCAACCCGGCCAATAAAAAGTTTAAAACCTATCTGGTCCAGGTCGATGGTGACATTACCGAAGAAGCGCTGGAACAGCTGCGTAAAGGTGTAGAACTGAATGATGGCATGACCTTGCCGGCCAAAGCGATTAAAGTGGCTGAACCGGAGTGGTTATGGGAACGTCATCCGCCGGTACGTTACCGTGCTTCGGTGCCGACCTCCTGGGCTGAAATTTCAATTTGTGAAGGCCGTAACCGCCAGGTGCGCCGCATGACCGCTGCGGTCGGCTTCCCAACTTTGCGTTTAATTCGCACCAAAATCGGTTCGATTGATCTGGTTCAGCTGGGCCTGCAACCGGGTGAAACCCGTGAAATTGAACCACTGCTCTATAGCGACTTTAAAGATGTACCAGCCGAACAGCCGTATCGCTCACGTTCTTATGTGAAGAAACCGGGCGGCACTGGTGGCAAACCGATGCAGAAAAAAGTCAACAAAGATGGTACCGCCAAGAAAAAATCCGGCACACCACGCATCTGGCAAATGGAAGAAGGTGAAAAGCCACGTCGCAAGACCAATGGCACCACCCGTCCCAACACCAAATCACGTGGTCGTCGTGCCCGTTAATGGGGCTGGCATCTGTATAGCTAAAAAAGCTGTTGCAAAGATGCGTTGAATAGACGATGAAAATAAGGCTCCAACGGGGCCTTATTTTTTGCTTGTCTTTTTATCATCACAATGCTATTTATGATTCATATAATTTTAAATTTAAAATAAAACGTATCTTAAAAAAGGAGTCTGCTATGGATCAGCAAGTTAATCCCATGTTTCATCAGGACCGATTAATGCAGCATCTGGGCGCCCATTTGGTGTCGTTTGGTGAACACAGCGCACAGATTGAATTAAAAATTACCGAGCAGCATTTACAAGGCCATCAAACCTGTAACGGTGCGGTGATTTTTGCGCTGGCGGATGCGGCTTTTGCCATTGCCTGCAACACCGGCGAACATCCGGCGGTGGGTCAGCACTGCGGTATTCATTATTTAAAACCGGGCCTGCTCGGCGATACCCTGACTGCGGTGGCAGAACATAAGGCCAGCAGTGGCCGCAGCGGCATTTATGATATTCGGGTCACGAACCAGAAGCAGCAGATTGTGGCGGAGTTTCGCGGTACTTCCCGCCTGATCATCAAATAAGGTGTGATTACGATAGGGTTTATGACGATAGATCTGCATAAAAAAACCGATGCCTGAGCATCGGTTTTTTATAGTATAGATTTCAGACTGTGATTTTACACTTTTAACCAGCGATCCAGTTTGGCCTGATCTTCAACTTTTAATTCAACTTCAGTCAGTTCAGAACCTGCTGCATTCACTTCAAACTGCATCAGTTCATCACGGCGGAAAGCGTGTACTGTAAAGCTGCCGCTCTGTTTGGCATACTGCTCGATCAGTTTGCTGCTGGCTTTGAGGCCATCAATGGCAATAATCACATCATGCGCCGACAGACCGGCTTGCGCTGCCTGACCATCACGGCGTGCGGCCTGTACCAGTACGCCTTCCGGTTTATCGGCCAGTTTTAGCCCCAATGGCAAACGCTTGTCATTTTTTAAGCTGTAGCTCAGACCAAATTCCGGGAACAGCTGATCCAGCGGTAATTCTTCAGTGGTGTTAATCAGGTGGTTAATCTGCTCAGCCCAGCTATCACCGGTTAATTCCTGACACAATTCATAAATCGTGCGCTCATGCACCTGAATCCCCTGCTGCGCATTGTCATACAGCTTGCGCATTAAGGCATCCAGACTGGAGCCACGCAGACGTAAACCAAGATCTAGACACAAGGCCACCAGACAGCCCTTGTTGTAATAGCTGGTGCCGGCATGGTTGGAGTTTTCATCCTGACGGTAGAATTTCACCCAGGCATCAAAGCTTGATTCAGCCACGGTTTGGATTGCCCGACCCGGATTTTGCAAATAACGGTCAATCTGCGCTTTTAATAAAGCAATATAAGACTCCTGATTAACCACACCGCTGCGTAATAAAATCAGGTCATCATAATATGAGGTGAAACCTTCAAAAATCCACAACAAAGAGGTGTAACCTTCCCGGTTCAGGTCATAATTGACAAAGCTGTCCGGACGGATAAATTTCACCAGCCAGGAGTGGAAATATTCATGGCTGCACAGCCCCAGAAAACGCTGATATTCTTTCGACGGCTCTTCCGGCTCATTGGCTTTTGGCAAGTCATCGCGCGGGGTAATCAGGCTGGTACTGTTTGGATGCTCCAGACCACCATAACTGTTCCCGGTCGCCATGGTCATAAAGGTATAATCCTGAAACGGTGCAGAACCGAACATGGCAATTTCAGTGGCGCAGATTTTTTCCAGGTCCTGCTGCATTCTCGCAGCATTCATGGCATGTTTGCCCGACACCACAAATTCATGTGGAATGCCTGCTGCATCAAAACTAAAACGGGTCTGCTCGGCCAGCTCAAACGGCGCATCAATCAGTTCGGCATAGTTTTTGGCTTTTAAGGTATAACGCCCTTTCACCAGACTTTTGGCCACCAGTCCGGTCGCCAGCTGGAAATGTTTCAGTTCGTTTGGCAGGAACACTTCGACTTCAATCGCTTTATCTTCCTGACCTTCCAGTCCTAAACAGGCACAGGCCGGATTGACATATAACCGGGTCTGATCAACATAGGCACCACGCACCGACAGGTCGTAGGCATAAACATCATATTCCACCGTAATCAGTTCATGATCGGTATTAAACAAACGCCATTTGTTCTTTTCAAATTTCTGGATTTTTAAAATACGCCCGGCTTCATCATAAGCCTTGACCGCTTCAATATGTTTGGAAAATTCACGAATCAGATAGCTGCCCGGAATCCAGGTCGGTAAAGCTAGAACCTGTGTCGGATTGGCCAGAAAGCGCAAAGTGACATGAATAAGATGCTGACGATAATCGTCAAATTCGATTTGATAATGCAACATAATGGGCGATATAAAAGATCAAAGAGATAACTTATCAATTAGCTTAACATTTTTTTGTCATGCAATGCGCAGTCGTCTTCATTGTCGAAAATTATCGCTAGTCAGGCGGCAAAAAAAAGCATAGCATGCCTAAAATTTTTATGTTTATGACCAACGGACTGGTTAAAAAAGGAATCCCCTTGAAACGTGTCATCTACCTGATTGCGCTGCTGTGCTGGCTATGCAGCTCGCTTGCGCATGCCACCTTATTATCTTTTAATCCTGAAACGGTTGAAGCAGAAGCCTGGACCGTGCTTGATCCACAATCGGGTCAGGTCATTGCAGAACACAATAGCCAGATTCAGCGCGCTCCGGCCTCGCTGACCAAGATGATGGTGGCCTATATTGTGCTCAAGGACATTCAGGCCGGCAAACTGAACGCGGCAGATGTGCTGACTGCAACGCCGGTGGTGAAACAGGTAATGTGGGATGAATCCCAGATGTACCTGAAAGAAGGTGAGCAGATTTCTGTCGATCAGCTACTAGCCGGTTTAATTGTGATGTCTGCCAATGATGCCGCCTTAACCCTGGCCGAACGGATTTCTGGCAGCGTACCGCAGTTCGTGGCACGTATGAATCAGGAAGCACAGGCCTTGGGAATGCAAAATACCCATTTCCAGAATCCGGCCGGGATTACCATGCCGGAACATTATTCTACCGCGGCCGATCTGGCCCGTCTGGCACAGGCGGTCGTCAATGACACTCCGGATTATCTCGCTTATTCCAAACAGACCAGTTTTACCTATAACCAGCGTTATCACCGTGCCACTAACATTCTGCTCAAACAGGACCCGACGGTGGATGGCTTGAAAACCGGTTATACCCGTGCCGCCGGTTATAACCTGGCGCTGACGGCCAACCGTCTCACCCAGAATTTTGATGATCCGAACCGGCGTTTAATTGTGGTGGTTTTGGGTGCCAAAAGTGCATTTAAACGCGCTGAAATTGCCCAGCAACTGATGAACATCAGTTATGCCTACACCCGCAACGAAGTGGCTTTAAAAAACAAGCAGCTGATTGCTGAGTTGCCAGTGGTAAAGTCGACCCTGAAAATGTTCAAGGTTGAAGTGCAGCAACCGAAAATTGTCACCACGTCTTTATATGGCGAAAATAGCGCGATTGATTTAAAACAGTTTGATGTGACCCAGCAGCGCCTGTTTGTTAACGATACCTTCGGTCAGACCCGGCTGATTGAACCCTTAACCCAGACCGAAACCCATTTGAATGTCGAGCTGAAAGAAAAGTTACTGACGGCCCCGCTGGCACAGGTGATGCAGCTGGCCACCGTGCATGTTTATCAGAATAACCACCTGATCAATACCATTCATCTGGAAGAAGAAGTACATATTGCCGAAGCCAGCCTGTTTGAAAAACTGCTGATCTGGCTAAAAAGCCTGTTTAGCTTTTCCTCCAAGGATGAAACCGCAGCCAAAACTTATCCGCTGGTTTAATCCTGTGAACAAGCACAGTGGAAATGCTACATGATGTAAGTTGTCGAACAATCTGAGCCATTTTCCTGACCGGGAGATGGCATAAATTGAGCCTGTTCTTGCATTAAAAATAACAATATAGGTTCATCATGTCAGCATTACATCGTATTGTGATTGTCGGTGGCGGCGCCGGCGGTCTGGAGCTTGCTACCCAACTCGGTCATCGTTTGGGTAAATCGGGCAAAGCGCAGATTATTCTGGTCGATCAGAAACTGACCCACATCTGGAAACCGCTGCTACATGAAATTGCAGCCGGCACGCTCAATCCGCATCAGGAAGAAACCAACTATTTTGTCCATGCTGCCCAGCATCATTATCAGTTTACATTAGGCACACTGGTTGGCCTTGACCGGACCCAGAAAAAGATTCAGTTGCAGGCACCGCAATTTTCCAAAAAAGAACAGCCACCGAAGCAGATCGACGTGGATTATGACACACTGGTGCTGGCGCTGGGTTCCACTTCCAATGACTTTAATACCGAAGGGGTGAAACAGCATTGTCATTTTCTGGACAGCCTGCCTCAGGCCACGGTGTTTCATCAGGACTTGCTACACCTGTATTTAGAAGCCCAAAATCAACCGCAAAGCCGTGCCCTGAATATTGCCATTATTGGTGCGGGGGCCACCGGTGTTGAACTGGCAGCAGAGCTGTATCAGGCCAAACAGACTTTTGCTCAATATGGTTTAAACCGGATTGATCCGCAACTGGTTCGCATTACGCTCATTGAAGCCGCCGACCGGATTTTACCGGCCCTGTCACAGCAAATTTCCCGGCATACCCAAGCCCAGCTGGAGCGCTTTGGTATTGAAGTGCTGACCCAGTATCGGGTGGCCAAAGTCGATGAAGAACAGGTTTATTTTGCTGCAGGTAATCCGCTGGAAGCAGAAATTAAAGTCTGGGCTGCCGGAATTCAGGCCCCGGAAATTTTTAAACAGTGGGATGATTTTGAAAAAGATCATCTGCACCGTTTAAAAGTCTATGCCACCTTACAGACTTATACCGACCCCAACATTTTTGCCTTTGGCGATTGTGCCCATTGCCAGCCCAAAGCCGATGAACCGGTGCTGGGTCCGCGTGCGCAGGTGGCCAGTCAGCAGGCCAGCTTTCTGGTTCGTGCCCTGAGCCAGCACGTGAATGGGAAACCACTGCCGATGTTTAAATTCTCCGACAAAGGCTCGCTGATTTCTTTAAGCCAGCATACGGCCGTGGGTGAATTACTCGGTCGGGTCAATGTACAGGGCATAGTCGCCAAGTCGATGTATGTGTCTTTATACCGGCTGCATCAGGCCACCATTCATGGCTATACCCATGCCGGGGTGCTGACCGCCAAAGATATGCTCGGCAGAAAAATTGGCCCTAAAATAAAATTGCATTGAAATTTTATCGACTGCCCCAATATCTGGGAAAATGTCATAAAAAAGCCAAATGTGAGTTTTTTGAGTAAAAGTATTCAACAAATTTGCCTTTTCACTTTATGATGTACCCTTAGAAAACTAAATGGATCTATAACATGACTGCTATTGCAAATGACCTCGTGGTTTCTTTCCACTACACATTGACTAACGCAGAGGGTGAAACTCTCGACCAATCTCAAGGTGAACCACTTGCCTATTTGCATGGTGCGGGTAACATCATCCCTGGTCTTGAAAAAGCCCTAGAAGGTAAAACTGTGGGTGAAAAATTCACTGTAAACGTACCTGCTGCTGAAGGTTATGGCGAATACAACCCTGACCTGGTTCAAGAAGTTCCAGCGCAAATGTTCCAAGGCGTAGACAGCATTCAGCCTGGCATGCAGTTCCAAGCACAAACTGATGATGGCGTACAGATCGTAACGGTTAAAGCAGTTGAAGGCGAAAACGTAATCGTTGATGCAAACTTCCCGCTTGCTGGTCAAGACCTGACGTTTGAAGTTGAAATCGTAGAAATCCGTGAAGCGACTCAAGAAGAGTTAGACCACGGTCACGTACATGGTGTTGGCGGTCATCACCACTAATCTTGTGACAAGATTGAAAAGGCAAAGTCTGACTTTGCCTTTTTTTATGCCTGAATTTTAGTGGGTGAATAAACCATCACGATGCTGATTCGCCCGTTGTAGACAAAGCCTGGGCCAGATTGTGTTTGGCCTGTGCTTCATAATGCTGCTGAAAATACCGGGTCTGATACAGCGGCTGCATCTGATAAAACTGCATCAATACCGCACGGCGCTTGGGCTGATAAAGATTCTGCTCGACCCAGGCATATTCCTGATGAATCTGTTGCTGATATTCAGCAAAACGTACTGGCGGCGCAGCCAGAATTGCCAGATCAATATCCAGCAAGGCATTTAAATCTGGCTCATCACTAGGCTGATGCTGCCGGGTCGCGAGAATCCAGCGGCTCACTATAGGCCGCCAGCAGCCGCGCATACAGCTGCTGCGTCTGGCAGCGATTCAGCGCAAACTGCTGAGCGCAGCGTTGCCAATACAACTGAAAATCAGCAAGTTCTGATTGCATGGCACGCACTCCCCTGTTTATGCGGCTTGCTCATCTCGCTTAAACACCAGCTCACCTTTTAGGGAGCTGTCAGCATCGAAATAATAGCCATCGCTATTAAAGCCTTTTAAATCTTCAGCACGTTCAATTTTATTTTCGATGATATAGCGCGCCATCAGGCCACGGGCTTTTTTGGCATAGAAGCTGATGACTTTATATTTGCCATTTTTCTGGTCTAAAAATACCGGCTTGATGATTTCTGCCTGAATCTTGCTTTCTTTCACCGATTTATAATATTCATCCGAAGCGATATTCACCAGCAATTCAGACTTGGCCGCAGCCAGATCTTCATTGATCAGATCAGTAATGATGGTGCCCCAGAATTCATACAAATTGCTGCCACGCGGATTTTTCAGCTTGGTGCCCATTTCCAGACGATACGGCATCATTAAATCCAGCGGGCGCAATAAGCCATACAAACCTGATAACATGCGCAAATGCTGCTGTGCATAATCAATGTCCTGATCCTTCAGGCTATAGGCATCCAGACCGGTATAGACATCACCTTTAAAGGCAAACAGCGCCTGACGCGCATTGGAAAAATCAAAATCGGCCTGCCAGTCGCGGAAGCGTTCTACGTTTAAATTGGCGATTTTTTCGCTCACACTCATTAAATTGGCGATTTCTGAAGCAGATAGCGTACGACTAACGTCGATAAGTTCTTGTGAATGCGCTAATAGTCTTGGTAAGGTGTGGCTGTCGGTGGGTAATGCAGATTCATAATCTAAAGTCTTAGCAGGAGAAATTAAGGCGAGCATACACATCCTGATCAAAAAGTGGTTAAAAAATAATTAATCAAACTATAACAGTCAGCTTATTTTAATGCCAATCTGTGTTTTTCCTAAACATAATCGGTAAAATAATCGATTCTCCTGCCATTATTCGATTATCTTATGTCCGAGCAAATTTTCATTCCAGGTCCTGTGGGTCGAATTGAAGTTTTCGTAGATTATCCACAGGGTGAAGTGAAAGGATTCGCGGTTGTCAGCCACCCCCATCCATTGCAAGGCGGCACCCCGCAACACAAAGTTCCTGCATTATTAGCACAAATGTACCTTGAGCGCGACTGCGTGGTATATCGCCCAAGCTTCCGTGGTTCAGGCCAGAGTGAAGGTGTGCATGATGAAGGCTTTGGCGAAACGGACGATATTCTAGAAGTCATCAAATATGCGCGTAGCCAGCACATTGGCCTGCCGTTCTATGCCGGCGGTTTCAGCTTTGGTGCGCATGTGATGGCAAAGAGTTATGCAGCACTACCGGTTGAATTACAGCCAAAACAGACCATTTTATGCGGCTTGCCGACTGCGACAGTAGCTGGTGTACGTCACTATGTAACTCCTGAAATTAAAGGTGACATCCTGTTTATTCATGGCGAAGCTGATGATGTGACCCTGCTCTCGGACATGATTACTTGGGCCAAACCACAGCGTCATCTGGTTACCATTTTACCGGGCGCTAACCATTTCTTTACCGGCTATTTAAAACAGCTGCGGATTGCAATTACCCGCTTCCTGGCCTTAGGCTAAAGACAAAAACCCATCTGCTGATGGGTTTTTTTATGGGAGGAGATCAGTGACGGTACTGTTAATTTTAAAATGGATACAGACGAAATGGCTTCGCAATTCCAATCTGGGATTGTTTTAATTTTTCCATTCAAAGGCCGTAAAGTTTTCATCCTGTTTTAAGGTCTGCTCGACCGCCTGGGCCAGCTGATTTAGCAGGCTTTGCGATTCAATCCGGTCAAACCAGTCCTGCTCTTCTTCCGGATAAGACAGGATTTCACACACCAGTCGTCCTTCGGCATCGCGGCTTTCACAGCTCACGCTTAAGGGCAAAGGATGATCTTCCACACTAACCGCAATTTGTGCGCCACTTTGCGGCAAGGTTTCAAAGCCGTGCTGGTTTAACTGTCGGGCCAGCAAATCTGCCACATAATCCTGGGCAATCTTACAGTCCTGTAATTCGGCCTTGTTATCACATTGTGCGGTAAACTGGAGTGTTTTCATAAACGACCCTACTGCTGTTCTTGTTGTATATTTAGCATAAGCAATATAAAACAAACAGCCAAGCAAAAGCTTGGCTGTTTTGGGTTATTTTTCTCTTTATTCGGTCACTTCAATCTGCAGGCCGGCCTGAGCGGTCAATTGGGTAAAGGTCGGGAAGCTGGTCGCGACCGTTTCTGTACCTACAATTTTAATCACTTCCGAGTTACGTAAACCGGCAATCGAGAAACTCATGGCAATACGGTGGTCATGATGTGACTCAATTTCACCGCCGGTGAACACAGGCGACCAGTCACCTGCTTTGCCCTTGCCTTCAATGATGATGCCATCTTCAGTTGGGGTACAGTCAATGCCCATGGTTTTCAAGCCATCTGCCATCACCTGAATCCGGTCAGATTCTTTGACGCGAAGTTCAGCTGCACCAGTCAATACAGTCTGACCTTCCGCACAGGCTGCTGCAATAAACAGTGCCGGGAATTCATCAATCGCCAGTGGCACCTGATCTTCCGGAATATGAATGCCTTTTAAGGTACGGCTGCCCTGAATACGAATGTCGGCAATCGGTTCACCACCGGCAATACGCTCGTTGGATACAGTAATATCTGCACCCATTTGTTTGAGGATTTCAATCACGCCAGTACGGGTCGGGTTAATGCCCACAGCTTCTAAAGTGACATCGGCATTTTCAGTAATGGCCGCGCCCACCATAAAGAACGCTGCAGATGAAATATCTGAAGGCACCTGAATATTGGTTCCCACCAGTTTACCGCCGCCTTGCAGGGAAATACGGTTGCCTTCGGTTTTCACTTCATAACCAAAAGCACGCAGCATACGCTCGGTATGGTCGCGGGTTGGTTCCGGTTCAGTTACTGCAGTTTCACCTTCGGCCCACAAACCGGCCAGTAAAATTCCTGATTTCACCTGTGCCGAGGCCATTGGTAAATCGTACTGTATGCCTTTTAACTGCTGGCTGCCCGTAATTGACACCGGTGGCGTACCACGCTCACCTGTGGTCTGGATTTGCGCCCCCATTTCACGTAATGGCTTGGCAATACGCTCCATTGGACGCTTGGACAAGGATGCATCACCGGTCATCACCGAATCAAAGGCCTGCGCCGACAACATGCCTGACAGCAAACGCATGGAGGTGCCAGAGTTCCCCATATACAGCGCACCAGCTGGAGCTTTGAGGCCCTGCATCCCCACACCGTGAATGGTCACTTCACCATTTTTTGGGCCTTCAATACTGACGCCCATATCGCGAAAAGCCTGCAAGGTCGCCAGTGCATCTTCACCTTCCAAAAAGCCGGTGACATGGGTGGTGCCTTCTGCAATTGCACCAAACATGATTGAACGATGTGACACAGATTTATCACCTGGCACAGTAAATTTACCCTGGAAATTTTTAGAGCCCGGTAAAATCGTAAATTGTTGTGTCACTTTATTGTTCTCCATCAACGGTTTTTTGGCCAGCATATGATTAAAATGCTGACGCGCTGCTTGAGCATGTCCCAGCAGGCCCATTAAAGCCTGCGAGTTTTCCTGTTCGATCAGCTGGCGCAAGATTGCCAGCTGTTGTTCAAAGCCATCGACTGCATTCAAAATTGCCTTTTTATTGGCAAAGAAGATGTCGTGCCACATTTGTGGATCACTGGCTGCAATTCGCGAGAAATCACGAAAGCCGCCTGCAGCATAGCGAAAAATATCTAAATTGTCTTCCCTGTTGGCCAGTTGCTCCACCAGGTTAAATGCCATTAAATGCGGAAGATGACTGGTATGTGCCAGCACTTCATCGTGCTTGTCCACATCCATACAGATCACTTCCGCTTTGGCTGCTTCCCACAGTTGAATCAGTTTATTGACCGCCCAATCCGCACTGGTCGGTAATGGAGTCAAAATCACTTTATGATTGGCGAATAAATCGACCTTACCGGCATGGACCCCAGTATGCTCGGCTCCAGCAATCGGATGCCCCGGCACAAAACCGGCAGGCAGTTGTTCACCAAAAACCGCTTTGGCTGCATCGACCACATTGCCTTTGGTACTGCCGACATCGGTCAGGATTGCATCAGGTTTTAAATACGGTTTAATCTGCTGCAACACATATTCGGTGGCACGTACCGGCAAGGCCAGTACCACCAGATCAGCATCTTTCACCGCCTCGACCGGATCGCTATAACCGGCAGCAATTAAACCCAAGGCTTTGGCATCTTCTAGCGTTTTTTGCGAACGGGTCGATGCCACTACCTCATGAGCCAGCTGTTCAGCCTGAATCACACGCGCCAGACTTGAGCCAATCAGCCCAAGTCCAATAAAAGCGACTTTTTCAAACAGGGGTTGCGTCATGGCTTATGCCTTTGCGTCCAGACCTAACACCTTCGCCAGTGCAGTCAGGAATTTGGCATTTTCTGCTTCTGTTCCAATCGATACACGAAGATGGTTTGGAATACCAACCGGACGTACAATCACGCCTTCTTTGAGCAAGGCATTGAAGGTTTGTGCCGGATCAGCCTGTACATCAACCAGAATAAAGTTGGCACGTGAAGGCACATAGTTCAGGCCCAGTGCCTTAAAGCCCGCTTCCAGCTGCGCCATACCAGCCTTGTTCACTTCACGTGATTTTTCGATAAAGGCGTCATCTTTCAGCGCTGCTACAGCTGCCACCATAGCTAAATGGTTCACGTTAAATGGCTGACGGATACGGTTTAAATAGTCAGTCACCTGTACAGAGGCCAGAGCAAAACCAACTCGTAGCGCTGCCAGACCATAGCACTTCGATAAAGTACGGCTAACAATCAGGTTTGGATACTGATCCAGATATTTCAGGCTGTTGAAGTTTTCCGGGAAGTATTCCACATAGGCTTCATCCAGTACCACAATTACATTGGCCGGTACTTTCTGCATGAAGGCTTCAAATTCAGCTTCTTCAAACCAGGTGCCAGTCGGGTTATTCGGATTGGCAATGAACACCAGCTTGGTGTTGGCTTGAATGGCTGCAGCCATCGCCTCTAAATCGTGCGAGAAACCTTTGGCTGGTACTTCAATGGCCTGTGCATTAATGGCCTGAGTCACCAGTGCATAAACCGCAAAGGCGTGCTGGCTATATACGATTGAGTCCTGCTCGGACACAAAAGCGCGGGCAAACATTTCCAGCAGGTCATTTGAACCATTACCCAAAGTAATCCGTTCATGACCAAAACCAAACTGCGCTTCAATCTGGTCTTTTAAAATAAAACCACCACCATCTGGATAACGACCAATTTCTGCCAGCTCGGCAGCCACAGCCTCTTTGACTTTGTCTGAACAGCCCAACGGGTTTTCATTGGATGCCAATTTCACAATATCGGTAATACCCAATTCGCGCTCAAGTTCACTGATCGGCTTACCTGGTTGATATGGCTTTAACTTAGAGATGCCTTCATTGGCTGGGACAAACGACATTTTTTACTTCCAGATTTACAGGTGAAAAGCAGCCGCATGCAGCGCACACGGCCACCAGAGAATTTTATAAAACTGCCGCCGGATAAGAGCCGAGTACACGGACTTCTTTCACCAATGGACGGATTTCTTCAATCGCAGCTTTAACATTGTCTTGCTCAATATGACCTTCCAGATCAATAAAGAACACATAGGCCCATTTTTCAGGTAAAGCCGGACGGGTTTCAATACTGGTTAGACTAATGTTGTGTTTGGCAAATGGCGCCAGAATTTCCAGCAAGGCACCGGCACGGTCATGTGCAGACACCAGCAATGAAGTTTTGTCATTGCCGCTTTGTGGCACTTTCTCACGGCCAATCACCAAGAAGCGCGTGGTGTTTTCCGGGTTGTCTTCGATATTGCTGTGCATGATTTCAAGATCATAAATGGTTGCCGCAATTTCAGAAGCAATGGCCGCAGAATGCCATTCATTACGAATACGGCGCGCCGCTTCACCATTGGAACTTAAAGCCACACGCTCCACCCCAGGATAATGCGCATCTAGCCATTTACGGCACTGTGCCAGCGTTTGCTGGTGAGCATAAATCTGTTTAATGCTGTCTTTACGGGTATTTGCAGAAATCAGGAACTGATGATGAATCGGCAATTCAACTTCGCCAATCACATTCAGATTTGAAGTTTTAAAGCAGTCTAAGGTATGGTTCACCACCCCTTCAGAGGAGTTTTCTACCGGCACCAGACCATAATGCGCACTGCCCGCTTCCACTTCACGGAAGACTTCATCAATGGTTTGTAAAGGGCGCACCAGGGCATCATGACCGAAATGCTTGAGTACCGCAGAATGGGTATAAGTCCCAACAGGCCCCAGGAAGGCAATACTTTGCGGCGCTTCCAGTGCCAGACAGGCCGACATGATTTCACGGAATAAACGTGCCATGGTCTGGTCCGACAATGGGCCTTCATTGCGATCCATAACATTACGTAAAACTTGTGCTTCACGTTCCGGACGGTAAAACAGCGGATTCTCTTCAGCGGCAAATTTGGCTTTGGCCACCGCTTCTGCCAATCGTGCGCGACGGTTAATCAATTGTTGAATCTGCATATCAACAGAGTCAATTTCCTCACGAATATTGTTCAGGTCAAGAGAAGTCGTTGTGTTTTGATCGTCGTTGATCATTGTTATGTCGCCCTTCATAAACGGTATGCAAACAGTATAACAATAGTTAGCTTTCAAATGTTGCGCAATACAACTTTGATTGATTCAGTCTTAAAAACAAACAGTTGGTTAAACTCTCTGCAACTTGTGAGACTGTTTATCAATTGAGCAGCTATGGCTCATGAATAATTCTGAACAAGTCACGACGCTTTGCCTGTTTTTCCATCCAGAGTGTAGCGAATTTAAGCAGATGAAACAGGGTCTTTTTCCAATCAGCCGATAGCTTTTGCATCTGAATTCGATGAATAGTGATAGGATTTTGCAAGTTTATTGCGTAAACTGAACAGGCGTCATAATTACTTACATAGAAAATAACGCCCATAAATATTGAATAAAATTCCAGAAATTTTAACTTGAAAAAGAAATAAGAAAACTGGTTACAAAGCAGCAATGAAATTTTGCTTTTTCCCCTTTACTCTTTTATTTAAAGCAATTCGGAGAATAATAATGTCAAAAAGAATCGCGGTGCTGATTACCCATGATTATGAAGATGCAGACTATCCAGAATTGATCCACGCCTTCCGTGCAGCGCGGCATAGCGTGGTAAATGTTGAAAACAAGGCCGGCAATATTGTCTATGGTTATCAACGGCGCAGCTCGGTGACCATCGACCAAAGTATAGATGATGTGACCATTCATGATTTTGATGCGCTGCTGATTCCCGGCGGCCAATCTCCGGCACAACTGCGTGATGATTTACGTTTTGTCGATTTTGTCCGAAATTTTGCCAATGCCCAGAAACCAATTATGAGCACCTGTCATGGTCCGCAACTGCTGATTCATGCCAGTGTGGTCAAAGGCCGGCGCATGACCAGCATTGCCCCGGTGATGCTGGAACTGATGGATGCCGGCGCCGTGTATTTTGATGAAGCGGTGGTAAATGACAATAACCTGTATATTTCCTCACGCTCACCAGCAGACTTGCCGATTTTTATTCGGGAAAGTCTGCATGTGCTCAGCCTGCATTAAAATAGTCTCAGAAACACACCCACCAAGAACACCCGCCCAGTCGATGCTGGGCGGGTGTTTTCATTTGGTCTGATGTATAGGACTTAACGGCCCAATAAACCGCGCGCCACAATCTCTTTCATAATTTCATTGGTGCCGCCATAAATTCGCTGGATACGGGCATCGACAAAGAAGCGTGAAATTGGATATTCGGTCATATAACCATAACCACCAAACAGCTGCAGCAGCTGATCGGCCACTTTCATCTGCATATCGGTCGAGAAGCTTTTTAATGCTGCTGCTGTTTCAACATCCAGTTTGCCCTGCATATACAGCTCAACATTCTGGTTATAAAACGCAGCCGTGGCCAGCTCATCAATTTTAGCCTGTGCCAAAACAAAACGGCTGTTCTGGAACTGGCCAATTTTCTGACCAAAGGCCTGACGTTCCTGGACGTATTGCGTGGTGATGTCAATCGAACCGCGGATAGCGCCCAAGGCGGTGGCGGCAATCGCGGTCCGTTCACGTGGCAATTCCTGCATTAAATAGGCAAAGCCCTGTCCCGGCTGGCCCAGTAACTGTTCTTTGGGTACTTTCACGTTATCAAAGAACAATTCCGAGGTGTCCTGAGCGTGCAGGCCAATCTTGTCGAGGTTGGTGCCTTTTTTAAAGCCATCCAGATGGGTATCGACCAGCAATAAAGACACACCTTTGGCGCGTGCCTGCGGATCGGTCTTTACCGCCAGCACCACCAGATCGGCATGTTGGCCATTGGAAATAAAGGTTTTAGAACCATTTAAAATATAATGATCATCCTGCAAAATGGCATGACTGCGCATGGCTTGCAAGTCAGAACCAGCACCCGGCTCGGTCATACCAATCGCACCGACCACTTCACCGCTAACCATTTTGGGCAGCCAGTACTGTTTCTGTTCTTCTGAACCAATATTTAAAATATACGGTGCAGCAATTTCTGAATGACAGGAAATACCGGTAGACAGTGCGCTATAACCGGCACGTGCCGATTCTTCCACCAGCATCAGCGAATAATGGGTCGGTACACCATAACCGCCATACTGTTCCGGTACATCTACACATAAAAAGCCGTTTTCACCCAGCTGGTTCCAGACCGAGCGCGGCATAATTCCTTCCCGTTCCCACTGTTCATAATGCGGGGCAATCTGTTCGCTCATAAAGCGGCGGAAGTTGTCACGGAATAATTCTAAATCTGCATCATAAGCCAGCATAGTCGATCCTTGTAGGGTACATTCTTGTTTTACATTCAGCCCCATGCTATGCATTTTTAAGCGTACTGTCATGGTCTCGCCCGGCTTTTTTATTGACTGCCAAGTAATAAAAAAAGGAAGCCGAAGCTTCCTTTAGTCACCGCCCTGCTGTTAAGCCGAAGCAGATTGCTGGCTTTGTTCTGCCATCTTACGGTCAATTTCTTCCGGATTATTTAATGCATATTGCAGCTTTTCCTGATCTAACTGACCGACCCATTTCGCTACAACAATGGTCGCCAATGAATTACCCACCAGATTGGTCAAGGCACGCGCTTCAGACATAAAGCGGTCAATACCCAGAATTAGCGCCAGACCAGCCACCGGAATATGACCCACAGCCGCCAGTGTTGCCGCCATCACAATAAAGCCTGAACCGGTCACCCCTGCTGCGCCTTTAGAGGAAATCAACAGCACCAGCAATAAAGTAATCTGATGATGCAGTTCTAAAGGTGTATTGGTGGCCTGAGCAATAAAGATTGCGGCCATGGTCAAATAAATCGAAGTACCATCCAGGTTAAAGGAATAACCCGTTGGAATGACTAAACCCACCACCGATTTTTCACAGCCGGCAATTTCCAGTTTCTTCAACATGCGCGGTAATACCGATTCTGAAGATGAGGTCCCCAATACAATCAGTAATTCTTCACGAATCATGCGGATCATTTTTACGATACTGAAACCGGTCATACGCGCAATACTGCCGAGTATGATAAAAATAAACAGCACACAGGTCAGGTAGAAGCAGATAATTAACTGCGCCAGTTGTGCCAGACTGCCAATCCCGTATTTACCAATGGTAAAGGCCATCGCACCGAAAGCACCAATTGGCGCAACTTTCATGATCATGTTCACAATGTTAAAGAACACATGCGAAATCTGGTCAATCAGTTTCAAGACCGGCTTACCTGCTGGCCCTAAACGGTGTAAGGCAAAACCAAACAGAATGGCAAACATCAGCACCTGCAGGATTTCACCCTGGGCAAAGGCACCGACCACGGTATTTGGAATGATATTTAACAGGAACTCGACTGTAGATTGTGCTTCACCAGTTTCTACATATTTGGAAATACCTGTGGTATCCAAAGAAGCTGGATCAACGTTCATGCCAACGCCTGGTTTCCAGACGTTAATCACCACCAGACCAATAATCAGGGCGATGGTAGAGACAATTTCAAAATACAGTAATGCCACGCCACCGGTTTTACCCACCGATTTCATGCTTTCCATACCGGCAATACCACTCACCACGGTACAGAAAATCACCGGCGCAATAATCATTTTGATTAAACGGATGAAGCCATCACCTAAGGGTTTCAGCTGCTCACCCAGACCCGGAACATACTGTTCCACGCCATTAACAATTTGTGTGCCACTAGGAGAATAATGACCGACGAGAATACCTGCAATAATTGCAATAATCACCTGAAAGTACAGGGATTTATAAATAACCTGAATCGCGGATAAGAAATTGACTTGAAAAATAAGAGGACTAGAGCCATCAGTTGAGTTACCACACCAAACTCACAACTCTAGTCCTGATGTTCAATAGTACCGAATTATTCTGCGTAATTG
>NZ_VOXW01000019.1:0-61146 GCF_013420555.1 Acinetobacter sp. Q85-2 | reverse complement strand
ATAAGGGTTATGACTCTGAATCCTTGAGAGAACAGATAGAAAAAACGGGAACTCAAGCTAATATTCCCAAGAAATCCAATACACTTTCAAATAATGATCATGTGGATTGGTATTTTTATAAAATCAGACATTTAATTGAGAATGCTTTTGCTAGATTAAAGCAATTTAGAGGAATTGCCACACGCTATGACAAGCTAAAGCAAAGCTATGAAAATTCTGTTGCCTTAGCTTGTATCTTTATTTGGCTACCATTATGAAATGTCAACAGACCCTAGTCTTTGGTCTAAAAATAAAGAAAAACAAGATTTCTCTATACGAAATATAAGGTTTTTTGCTGAAAACTAAACTCATGAATAATGAGTAATAACCATGAAAAATTATTCATAAAACAAGAACGAATGATGAAAGGATATCAGTGATGACGCAAAAAGCTTCAGTGATGGTGGCTGAGCAGGTACAAGCTCAGCCAGAGAAAATATGGAAAACCGCTTTTATTTTATGTTTTTTTATTCTGCTTGCCGACGGGATTGATCTGGCTTTTCTCGCCTACAGCCTGACCAGTATTAAAGCAGAATTTAACCTTACTACTGTTCAGGCCGGTGCGCTGGGCAGCTGGAGTCTGGTGGGTGGTGTAATTGGCGGTCTGATTGGCGGATGGGCCTGTGACCGATTTGGCCGGGTTAAAGTTATTGTATTTTATATGATTCTGGCCTCAAGTTTGTCCTGTACCTTGGGTTTTGTCGATTCCTATTATCAGTTTCTGATTGTGCGGAGTATTGCAGCCATTGGCCTTGGCTCACTTTATATTGCCTGTAATACCTTAATGTCCGAGTATGTGCCGACCAAATATCGAACTACGGTACTTGCGGCTTTAATGACCGGTTTTACCTTGGGTTCATTATGTGCCACTTTGCTGGCCGGCTGGATTATTCCTGAGTATGGCTGGCGTATGCTGTACTGGATTACGATTTTCCCTATTTTTCTTGCCTTTTTAATGTACTTTCTGGTGCCGGAGCCTGAATCCTGGTTACGTTCTCGTGAGCTCAAGCGTCAGGAAGCTTTACATAGCAAAGTGAAAATCAAAAAACAGAATCCTTATCTGGTCATCTTAAAAGACAAAAAACATCGCTGGATGTTTATGCTGTGGATTTTAAGTGCCGGTGCCCTGCAGTTTGGTTATGCCGGTTTAAGTAACTGGCTTCCGGCATACCTGGAGTCTGATCTTGGCATCAGTTTTAAAGAAATGACCGGTTATATGGTCGGCACATTTTTAATCATGATTTTTGCCAAAGTGGTGGCCGGCATTCTGGCAGACCGTTTTGGCCGCCGTGCGTTATTTGCCTTTGGCACCATGGGAACGGCATTATTTTTGCCGGTCATTATCTACTTTAATACCCCCACCAATATTTTATATTTGATGCTGATGTTTGGCTTTCTCTATGGCATGCCTTTTGCCATTAATGCCACCTATATGACTGAAAGTTTTCCGACCTCCATTCGCGGTACGGCAGTCGGTGGTGCATTTAATATTGGCCGAATTGGTGCGGTATTTGCGCCCTTAACCATTGGTTATTTTGCCCAAGGCGGTTCTATTGGAACGGGCTTACTGATTATGGCTGCGGCCTATTTTATCTGCGGTCTGATACCTGCGCTATTTATTAAAGATCGTTTATACGATCCGCAAAAGGCCAATTAAACATATTAAAAAACCAGTCTGATGACTGGTTTTTTTATAGCTCACATACGCCATTTAAACAGCATTCTGCTGAGGATTCTCAATATAGTGAAAGTGATAGCCACTGCGCATAAACTGCCGGTTCTTGTCTCTAAAAGAATGAGCAAAGTCTGGCCAGATTAAGGTCAGTTTGCGGCTGACCGGATCAAGATACCAGCTTTTACAGCCTTCCGACAGCCAGACACTGCCCTGAGACAGCTGCTGTAATTGCTCCATATAGGCATCTTCTGCGGCCTGATCTGCTTCAAACACCTGAATCTGTTCCTGTTCAAAAAATTGCAGTGCATCCAGCACCAGATCAAACTGCACTTCCAGAAAATACAAGGCAGAATTATGCCCACTGCCGGTATTCGGTCCATTTAAAATAAACAGATTGGGGAAGTTATGTACTGTGGTCGACTGATAACCCTGCATGCCACTTGACCACTGCTGTTCCAGACTTAAGCCATGTTTACCCAGCACTTTTGCTGCATACGGTGGCCGTGCCGCTTCAAAACCGGTGGCGAAAATAATTACATCGGCTGGGAAATATTGTCCTGACTGGCTGATCACGCCTTCTGGTGTGACTTCTGCCAGCGCGGAATCTTCCAGCGTGACATGCGGCTGTAAAAAAGTTGGATAATAGGTATTTGATAATAAAACCCGCTTACAGCCCGGCTCATAATGTGGTGTCAGTTTACGCTGTAATTCAGCATCATCAATCTGCTGTTTTAGAAACTGTAAGCAGGATTTTTTGACCCGCTGAATATGACTTTTTAAATTACGGCGCTGGGCAAAATTAAACTCATTATCCCAGAACAAGGAATGGCGTAAAGCCGCCATACTTTCCGGATCTTTACGAAACAGCTGTTTTTCCGTTTCGCTATAAGGCCGGTCCGGTCGCGGTAAAATATAGGGTGCACTGCGCTGCAACACGGTTAGGTTTTTGGCAAGTTTCGCCACTTCCGGCACCAGCTGAATTGCTGATGCGCCGGAACCGACCACCACCACGTGTTGATCAGCCAAATCAACCTGATGATTCCAGCGTGCAGAATGCATCACCTGCCCCTGAAATTGAGCCAAACCGGGAATATCCGGGAGATGCTCATCGGCCAGATGCCCTGTGGCGGTAATTAAAAACTCGGCCTGATACGCTCCTTGTGAAGTCTGAATTTCCCAGATTCTTTGTGCTGTATTCCAGTGGGCTTTTTCCAGTGCTGTATTAAAATCAATATACGGGCGGATTTGCTCCTGATCACAACATTGAACCAGATAACGCTGGATTTCTGCTCCTTGCGGAAAAATACGCGACCAGTACGGATTTTTAATAAAAGAAAAAGAATACAGATGCGACGGCACATCACAAGCCACACCCGGATAGGTATTATCCCGCCAGGTTCCACCGACTTCTGTTGCCCGTTCAATGATTTTAAAATCATCGATGCCCTGTTGTTTGAGCCGAATGGCCATGCCCAAGCCACCAAAACCGCTACCGACAATTAAAATTTTGCTACGCTGTACATGAGCTTGCATGCTGCTTCTCCTTTAAGGTGCAAATCGCTGGATTTTCTGGTTAATCGGATATTGCTCGGGATGCTGATTAAACTGGTTAATCAGCTGCACAATCTCCGCCGGTGCTTTTATATGCAAGGCATGTCCGGAATGAATTTCGACATAACGGCTGCGTTCAATCGAGGCAAACAGTAACTTGGCTTGAGCCAAAGGAATCATGCGGTCTTCATGACAGGCCACAATTAAGGTATCTGCGGTAATATCAGCCAGAATATTGCTGATATCGAGGTGATAGTTCATTTCACGCTGTCTGGCTGCATCAGCAGAGGGCGTAACAAAGCGTGCCAGCTCCAGAACCTGCTGTTCAGTGCGTAAAGACAGGTAGTGATCACTGTATAAACAGTAATTTACAAAATGTGGCAATGCCTTGGACTGTTCGTTAAATAACTGCTGCCAGATGGTATTGCGCAGTTGCTGCACCGAACTGGTTTTGACCCATCCTGCCAATAAAATCAGCTGTGAAATTCGTTGTTGTAACTTGGCCGCGACCTGGGCGGCAATCACAGCACCCAAAGAATAACCGACCACGGTAATCGGTTCATTCTCCGCCACCGCATGCTGAATTAAGGCCTCTACCTGCTCGCTAAAATCTGTCAGCTTTAAATCCGCTTTCTCTGGTGTATAAAGGTCAATCGAGAGCACGCGCTGATGAATGCCCAGCATCGGGAAAATATAATTAAAATGTTTTTGGGTATTACCACCCGTACCATGAATCAGAATGATGGTTGGATGTACGGAGGACTGGCCGACTTCATGATAGGTCAGCTGGGTACTCGCATAGGGAAACTGTTGTGAACGTGCGTCTAATTCCATATAGACTCCTGATCTTGTTATTTTATCTGCAATTGATCTGGTAAAATTCTACTTGTGATGCTCTTCAAGCAATGAAACCTGAACTATTTTTGCTATAGAGAACAGGCTTAAAAAAATACACCCACAGTAGGCTCTCTCTGTGGGTGCAAAAGCGGATTAATCAAATTTAAATTCTTCTGGCGTCAGCAGGAACAGGCTTGCTCCACCGGCCTGAATATTGGCGCGATGCGTACAGGTTCTTGGCAAAATACGTTCAAAGTAGAATTGAGCCGTTTTTACTTTAGCTGCATAGTACGGATCGCTTTGTCCTTCATCGACGCGTTGTTGTGCCACAACCGCCATCTTGAGCCAGAGATACGCAAACACCACATAGCCTGAGAAATATAAATAATCAACAGAGGCTGCACCAATTTCATTGGCAGATTGTTGTGCCTGCGTCTGGATCAGTTGAGTCAGCTCCAGCCATTGCTGGGTCAGCTCACCTACCTGCTGTGCATAGCCTGCAAATTGAGGATGGGCCTGTTGCTCTTTAATATAGGCCTGAATTTCATCAGTTAATGCTGTTAATAAGCTGAGTTTTGAACCTAGAACCTTACGCGCCAACAGGTCAATCGACTGGATTTCCGTGGTGCCTTCATATAAACAGGCAATACGCGCATCACGGGCAATTTGCTCCATGCCATGCTCGGCAATATAACCATGACCACCAAAGACCTGCATACCATGTTTGGCGGCTTCCAGTCCGGTTTCTGTCATTAAAGCCTTGGCAATTGGAGTTAATAAAGCCAGACGGTCATCTGCGGCTTTTTTCTCGGCTGCATCTTCAGTCGCTTCAGCAATATCTGCATAAGTGGCTAAGTAGTAAGCCAATGCACGCGAACCTTCAGCAAAGACTTTCTGCGTCAGCAGCATATTACGTACTGCCGGATGCACGATAATTGGATCTGCTGGCAGGTTTGGCGCTTTTGCACCTTCCAGTGAACGCATGGCCAGACGGTCTTTGGCATAGGCCAAGGCACCCTGATAAGAAGATTCAGCTGCCGCCAGACCTTGAATGGCGGTACCAATACGTGCAGAGTTCATAAAGGTGAACATGCAGTTTAGGCCACGGTTTTCAGGACCAATCAGGAAACCTTTGGCATTTTCAAAGTTAAGGACACAGGTGGCATTGCCATGAATACCCATTTTATGTTCGATAGAACTACACACTACGCCATTACGTTCTGCGACATTGCCGTCTTCATCTAAATTAAATTTAGGTACGATAAAGAGTGAAATGCCTTTGGTGCCCGCCGGTGCATCCGGTAAGCGTGCCAAAACGATATGCACAATATTTTCAGCCAGGTCATGTTCACCTGCCGAAATAAAGATTTTTTCACCGCTGATGCTATAGCTGCCATCGGCATTTGGAACCGCTTTGGTACGAATCAGGCCCAAATCTGAACCAGCATGTGATTCGGTCAGACACATGGTACCGGTCCAGCGCCCTGCAATCAGTGGCACCAGGAATTTCTGTTTTTGTTCGTCATTGCCATGATGTTCCAAGGTACGCATTGCACCATGTGACAGGCCCGGATACATGCCCCATGACCAGTTGGTGGCCGTAATAATTTCAGAAATAGCAATCCGGTACAGTGTCGGGAAACCTTGACCACCGTAGTTTTCATCACCGGTTAATGAGGTAAAGCCCAGTTCAACATATTTATTATAGGCTTCTTTAAAGCCATCTGGTGTGGTCACGACACCATTTTCTAAACGACAGCCTTGCTGGTCGCCTGTGGCATTAATAGGTAAAAGCTCGTTCTGGCAGAAATCAGCAGCAACTTCTAAATATTGCTCCATAATATCCATAGAGACTTTGTCTTCAAATTTTGCATACCCCTGATATTTTTGTTCAACATCCAGCAAATCTTTCAGCACAAACTTCATATCTTTTAATGGTGCAATATAATTTCTCATCGTAATTCCCTTGTATGAGTCCTGTTTATGGTATTTATGAGTTAATATTTCATAATACGAAACTATGTTTTAAATCCACTATAATATAATTTGAAAGCTAAAATCTAGTCATGACACAAAAATTCGATTTTTAATTTAATTTTGCCCATAAAAAAATGCCATTCACTGCTGAATGGCATCTTCATTTCTAGCGTACCCTATTGCAGATTTAAACCTGAATCAGCCCTGCCAGACGCTGCTGAATAATCTGTTCGGCATCCTGAATCATCCGCTGAATCAAGTCATCACAACTTGGAATATCATGAATCAGTCCTAAAACCTGCCCGGCGGTAATCAGGCCGGCATCCACATCACCTGTTTCCAAGGCCAGCTTGCCTTTTAAACCACTGACATAAGGGCGGATGTGTTCAAACTCCAGATTCGGGTCCTGACTCATCTGTACCACCAGGTCAGAAACCGAGTTTTTCGCGACCCGTGCGGTATTTCTAAATTGCCGATAGAGTAAATTCGTTGCCCGTTCATCATTGTTTAAATAAAACTGTTTGATGTTGTCATGAATCGGCGCTTCCTGCGTGGCACAAAAACGGGTGCCCATATTAATGCCTTCTGCTCCAAGCGCCAGTGCGGCCACTAAACCGCGACCATCGCCAAAGCCACCGCTGGCAATAATTGGCACCGTGAGCTGATCAGCCGCGGCCGGAATCAGGATTAATCCTGGAATATCGTCTTCACCCGGATGTCCGGCACATTCAAAACCATCAATGGAAATAATATCGGCACCAATTTTCTGTGCTGATAAGGCATGGCGTACCGAGGTACATTTATGAATGACGGTAATACCGTGTTGCTTGAACACTTCAATGTGCTCATGTGGCTTATTGCCTGCAGTTTCGACAATCTTGATGCCACTGTCAATAATTGCCTGCCGATATTCCGCATACGGCGGCGGATTGACTGCGGGCAGCAAGGTTAGGTTGACGGCAAAAGGCTGATCGGTCATTTCCCGGCACCGGGCAATTTCTTGGGCCAAGGCTTCAGGGCTTGGCTGGGTCAAGGCAGTCAGGGTGCCCAATCCGCCGGCATTGGAAACGGCACTGGCCATTTCTGCGGTACCGACCCACATCATACCGCCCTGAATAATCGGGTGGCGGATGCCCAGCATCTGGGTTACACGGGTTTGAATGCTCATGAATACTCTCCTTAGCGGCCAATAAATTGTGCCGGGCGTTTTTCCACAAAGGCCCGTACGCCTTCTTTATAGTCCTGACTGTTTAAGGCCAGATATTGCAGGTTTTGCTCCAGTTCCAGCTGCTGGCTCAGGCTATGCTCAGCACTGCGTTGCAAGGACTGTTTAATTAATGCCAGTGCATAGGTCGGCTGCTTGGCCAGTTGCTGGGCGACTTCAACAATATAATCGTCAAATTCCTGATCGGGTACGGCTTTCCAGATCATGCCCATAATAGCCGCTTCAACAGCAGATACCGGCTCACCCAAGAGCATTAATGCAGCCGCGCGTGCATGACCAATCAGGCGTGGTAACATCCAGGTCCCACCGGCATCTGGAATTAAGCCAATTTTGCAAAAAGCCTGAATAAATTGGGCACTTTCTTTGGCAATCACCAGATCACAGGCTAAAGCGATATTAGCGCCTGCACCAGCAGCCACCCCATTCACTGCTGCAATCACCGGTTTTGGACTATGCCGGATCAGCTCAACCAAAGGATTATAATATTTGGCCAGTGAGCCTTCTGAGGGTAAAGGAATGTGTGCCAGTTGTCCGGAGCGTTCTTTTAAATCCTGCCCGGCAGAGAAAGCTCGGCCATTGCCACGAATGACAATGACCCGGACTGCTGCATCTTGGCTCCAGTCTTTGAGCGCATGTTGAACTTCCTGATGCATTGTCACATTAAAACTGTTTAAACAGTCTGGACGATTGAACCTCAGTATCGCCACGCCCTGGCTCAATTCGGTTTGAATGGTTGTGAACATCTTTAATATCCTTTTTTATTCTTCTGGTTTTATCCTAATAACCTTTGGTCAGATCGACCTGATTACATAACGGCAAATTGGCCTGTATGCGGCGGTCATTTTCCAGAATCTGCTCGACTACCACCGACATCGGAGCATGCGAGGCAATGTGTGGTGTGACCACAATCTTGTCATGCTGCCAGAATGGATGATCTGCGGCCAACGGTTCTTCATCAAATACATCGACAATTGCACCGCGTAAATGCCCAGAATCCAGCGCTTTGAGCAGGTCCTGCTCGACCAGATGCTGACCACGGCCGACCTGAATCAAGACGGCCTGCTCTGGTAACTGCTGAAACAAGGCTTCCGATAAAATAGCGGTATTGTCTGCGGTTAAGGGCATTAAATTAATCAGAATCTGACTCTGAGCTAAAAACTCTGCCAGTTGCTCGGTCCCGACATAGCTTTTTACCTGGGCTAAATCTTTGACCGAATTGGACCAGCCAGAAACCTGATAACCCATGGCAGCAAAGCGCTCTGCCACATAGCCGCCCATGTGTCCCAGCCCCATAATCCCAATCTGGATATGATGGCTATAACTCTGACGATGCTGTTTCCAGATCTGCTGCTGTTGCTGCTGCAACATCCGGTCGAAATAACGCTGATAATACAGCACACCCCAAAGCAAATAATCGAACATACCTTTTTGATGATGCTCATCTAAGACCCGGCATACGAATTGCTCTGCACTCACTTCATTCAAGTTCAGATGTTCAACCCCGGCCGCAATCGAATGAATCACTTGCAATTTGGGCAGAGTTTGCAAGTATGGCATATCGGGAAACCAGCATGCGGCTGTGGTGGCCTCTTTGGCTTCAGGACTTTGTGCAACACAAAAACTGTTTGGAGGAGCGTATTTTTCAAATACTTTAACCAGAATCTTCTGGATATCGGGAAGCGTACTGGAAATGACAATCATGCGCTGTACTCCGCCTGTTGATGCTCAATCAGCGACAAGGCCGCCAGCCAGGCACGCTGTAAAATCGGCTCAACCAGTGGACTGGCAAACTGTTTGGCGGTTTTAACACAAACCTCTTCACTTGGATAATGCAATTCTGCACCGCCACTCAGCGCCTTGATTTGCGCCTGACAAGCCCGCTCCAGAAAATAAATTTCATGAAAAGCGCGTGCAATCGATTCGCCAGCCACCAGCAGACCATGGTTGCGTAAAATCATGGCACGATGTCCGGCCAAATCTGCAATCAAGCGTTCCTGCTCATCGGTAGACAATGCCACGCCTTCATACTCGTGATAAGCCAAATACTGATAGAACTTCAAGGCATGCTGCGAAATAGGCAATAAACCGTGTTTCTGGGCTGACACGGCAATTCCATCTGCGGTATGGGTATGAATGACACAATTCAGATGCGGATGCGCTGCATGAATTGCAGAATGAATTACAAAACCCGCCATATTGACCGGTTTTTCCTGTTCATAGCTTTCTACCACTGCTCCGGCATGATTAATCTTGACCAGGGTGGAGGCCTGCATTTTTTCAAAGGCCACACCATACTGGTTAATCAAAAAACAGTCGGGCTGATCGGGCAGCCGTAAACTGATATGGGTGTCAATTAAATCGGTCATTTTGTAATGCGCAATGATGCGATACAGTGCCGCCAGCTCACATCGGGCTTGCCATTCGGCAGCTGTGACAAGGTTTTTTATTGTCATCGTTCCATCCTGGAATATATAGCATTATGTTCACTTTCATGTTATATCATACTTTTAATAAAACAGAATATTATTTCATATAGCGAAATAATAAATAAGAAGGAGCCTGTATGTCGACATCACAAATGAATGGACTCGCGTATTTAACCGCTATCAAGAATGGTGAAATTGCCAGCTCACCCATGAGTGAAATTATTCCCATGCGTCTGACCGTCGTACGTGAAAATTATGTGGAATATGAGGTACGACCAGATCATCGCCATTTCAATTTACAAGGCGGTATTCATGGCGGTTTTTGTGCCACCGTGCTGGACAGTACTACGGGTGCTGCTGTACACACCACTGTCGATGCCGGGGTCAGTTTTTCAACGATTGATTTAAACGTAAAAATGCTCAAAGCCATGCAAAGTGGCGAAACCTATACCGCCATTGGTGAAGTGATTCGCGTCGGCCGTAACGTACTGACTTCAGAAGGTCGTATTGTCGATCAAGATGGTAAAGTCTATGCCTTTGGTTCGGCCACTTTACTGGTGACCAAGCGCGCTTGATTCCGACCAGAACTAGCCTATCCCTGCATCTGCGGGGATTTTTTATGGCTAAATATTTAACAAAAAAATGCCATGCATATTAGATATGCATGGCATTTAATTTCGACTTAAACCAGTTTAGGCTGCTTCAGGGTTTTCAATGACCATTGCAAGACCTTGACCCAAGCCAATACACAGGCTGATCACGGCATATTTTTTACCTGTGCGCTGTAATTGACGTGCAACGGTCAAGGCTAAACGTGCACCAGAACAACCCAGTGGATGGCCAATCGCAATCGCACCACCATTTGGATTGACCCGCGGATCATCAAAGGCCACATCCAGACCTTTTAAGCAGGACAATACCTGGCTGGCAAACGCTTCGTTAATCTCGATAATATCCATATCATCTAGGGTTAAACCCGCGCGTTGTACTGCTTTTTTGATCGCTTCAATTGGCCCCGCACCCATGATGCGTGGCTCAATGCCGGCTGCTGCAGAAGACAGGATACGCGCCAAAGGTTTTAACCCATACTGTTCCTGAACTTTTTCACTGCCGATAATCAGTGCTGCAGCGCCGTCATTGATACCTGATGCATTCCCTGCTGTGACCACACCACCTTCAAATAGGGGTTTCAGCTTGGTTAATGCTTCAAATGTTGAAGATGCACGCGGATGTTCATCTTCAGTGATCTGTTTAGGCGGTAATTTACGCCCTTGTGAAACTTCAATTGGAGTAATTTCACCTTCAAAGAATCCTGCTTCTTTGGCTGCCTGATATTTTGCCTGTGATGCAGCGGCAAAGGTATCGGCCTGTTCACGGCTAATGCCAAATTCTTCCGCTACATTGTCACCGGTTTCTGGCATGCTGTGTGCGCCAAATTGAGCGGTAAATTTACGGTTCGGGAAACGGGTTCCGATGGTGGTGTCATACATTTTTGCATCACGCGAAAAGGCTGTTTCTGCTTTCGCCAATACAAAAGGTGCACGTGACATGCTTTCTACGCCACCAGCAATATAGACATCGCCTTCACCTGCGGTGATGGCACGTGCCGAATCAATCACGGCACCTAAACCAGATGCACATAAACGGTTTACGGTCTGGCCCGGTACAGTCACTGGCATACCGGCTAAAAGTGCGGCAAAACGTGCTACGTTACGGCTGTCTTCACCGGCCTGGTTGGTGCTACCGAAAATCACATCTTCGACATCGGCAGCTGGAATACCGGTTTTTTCCAGCAGGTTTTTAATCACGGTTGCAGCCAGATCATCTGGACGCACACTTGACAAACTGCCGGCATGACGACCGATTGGTGAACGTAAACCATCATAAATATATGCATTTAACATGAGTGTTATTCCCTTAACTTTAGATTAATTAGAACTATGAACAAGTGGCAGACCCAACTGGACGCGACGGCGTAACCATGGGCTTGGACGATAACGCTGATCGCGGGTAATATCGGTCATGCGATCCAGAATTTTCAGAATTTTTTCCGCGCCTAAAACATCGCCCCATTCAATTGGACCATGCGGATAACCCAGACCCAGTTTCACGGCGATATTAATATCTTCAACTGTGGCAACACCTTGCTGGGCAATATCACAGCCCAGGTTTACAATCATGGCCAACGCACGCTGCGCCACAAAACCGACACTTTCCTGAATAACGCTGGCTGTCACACCATCCAGATTAAAAATAGATTGCGCCGCCTGGGTCAGTTCAGCTTTGGTCACAAAAGTCGGCATTAAAGTGCGGTGTTTATTCAGGCCATAGAGCAGATCAATACACACCACCTGCTGTGGGGCAACGCCATAACGTACAGCCGCCGAAGTGGCATCTTCACCATAGGTGGCAATGAGCACCAGTGCATCTTGAGATGGCTGTTCAGACTGCTCCACCAGAATATTGAACTGTTGCAGATATTGCTCCAGCGCCTGACGGTCGTCGCTATATTCGGTGCCTAACCAGACCGATGGATATTGCGCCAGTTTTTCAGCCAGTACTGGTGCAACATCACCCTGTTTGCTGCCAGAAGTGTAGTCATAAAAACCTTTACCGGTTTTACGGCCCAGTTGCTTGGCAATAAAACGCTGACGGGTAATTACGCTTGGACGGTAACGTGCTTCTTCATAATACTGATGATAAATCGACTCACTGACCGGATGCGATACATCCATGCCGGTTAGATCGCCCAGCTCGAATGGTCCCATCTTAAAACCGATCCCATCACGGTAAATCCGGTCAATGTCATAAAATGGCGTGACATTTTCATTCAGGATAGCATAGGCTTCACTGCCAAAGGCACGGCCGGCATGGTTAATAATAAATCCTGGAGTATCTTTGGCTTTCACTGGACGATGGCCCATCTTGATCGAGAGTTGAGTCAAGGCATCCAGAATATCGGCACGGGTATTAAAGCCTTCAATCACTTCCACCACTTTCATTAGCGGTACCGGATTAAAGAAATGATAGCCTGCAATACGTTCTGGTTGACTGCAGTTGGCTGCAATGGCACTGATCGACAATGAAGACGTATTCGACGCCAGAATTGCTTCCGGTTTGACAATCGCTTCCAGTTGTTGCATCAGCTTCTGTTTGATTTCCAGATTTTCAATAATGGCCTCTACCACCAGATCACAATCTTTTAAATCTTCCAGTTGCTCGGCAATTGAAAGACGGGCAAGATCTTCAGCGGCTTTTTCATGACTGAATTTGCCTTTATCTGCCAGGGTATTCAGGGTTTTGGCCAGTTTTTCCTGAGCCTGCTCTGCAGCGCCAGCTTTGGCATCAAACAGGACCACATCATGGCCAGACTGAATGGCAATTTGGGCAATTCCGGCACCCATGGTACCGACACCAATAATCCCGATTTTCTGAATATGTACAGTCATGCTTATCGTCCCTGATAATTTGGTTTACGTTTTTCAATAAAGGCCTGCATGCCTTCTTTCTGGTCTTCAGAAGCAAACAGCATCTGGAATGATTTGCGTTCCAGGCTTAGCCCCGCATTCAACGGTACATCTTCTGCCAGTAAGGCCACTTCTTTAATCTGTTCCAGGGCAATTGGTGGCAGTTTTGCCAGACCTTCAGCCATCTTGATGGCCGTGGTAATGGTTTCGCTGTCTTCCGTCACTTGAGAGACCAGACCAATTTGATAGGCTTCTGGTGCCGGCACCAGACAGCCGGTCATGATGATGCGCATGGCATGGAATTTCCCCACGGCACGGAACAGGCGCTGTGTACCACCGGCGCCTGGCATGACCCCAACTTTGACTTCAGGCTGACCAAAGGTCGCGCTCTTGCCGGCAATAATAATATCGGCGTGCATGGCCAGTTCACAGCCACCACCTAAGGCATAACCATTAACCGCGGCAATGACCGGTTTGGCGCATTGTGCAATCGCCTGCCAGTAACGCTCAGTACGACGCTGCATCATTTGAATGGTTTCTGCATTGGCCAGCTCTTTCAGGTCGGCACCTGCAGCAAAATCCTGCTCTCCGCCGGTCAGTACAATGGCGCGAATATTGGCATCATCATTCAGTTGACGAAAAGCTTCAGCCAGTTTCTGGCGTACTTCAGTATTTAAGGCGTTTTTTGCTTCAGGTCGATGGATTTTCACCAGTGCGACATGAGCATTGATTTGTTCTACTTGAACGACCTGTTCCATGTAAATCTCCATTTATTTTGTATAGCGAAAATTTATTTTGTATAAAAATTAAGGTTTATTCCCCCGGAATGCAAGTTTTTTTGCGGATAAAGCGTAAAAAAGATATTTTTATTAAAAAATAGACAAAATATCTTGTTATAAACTGTGTTTTATGATTAATTGATTTCGTATAACGAAATTACACGAGATTATTTAATTTTTCTTGTAAATTTCAGCTTGTAGCTGGCTTAGCTTTCAATTGGCTTATTTATAAATAAGACATTGTTTTATATTGATTTAGTTTTTATATCCTGAAACCAGATCAAGATAAACAGAGCATTGAGGTTATAAGCTGGATGGAATTTTACAAGTGAATTGAACCATTCATGTAGAAGTAAGTGTTGAGAAACGAAATATTAGTTCATTTGAATAATAAGTATGTATCACAAATGACATAGTTGTTATTTAAATGACGCGATAGCAGACACAACAGGCTCAATCAGGATGTTTGAGCGGTGCTGTTAAAAGAACGTGTTCTCAAGCCCGAATAAATCAGAAGTCATGCATACATGACTTTGTTAGGCGGTAGCACAGGAGTGCTGCTTTATAAAGTAGAGGATATAACAATGACAACCGAAACAATCGAAACCAGAGAGAATAGGCAACCCATCTCTGCTGAGGAACCAATCAAGCAGGCACCCAAACGTCTGTGGGTTACAGCCTTTATCTTTGCGTTCCTGATCTTGCTTTGTGACGGTGCCGATATTGGTATTTTGGCCTTCAGTCTCACCAGTCTGAAAGCAGAATGGGGATTAACCTCAATGCAGGCCGGTGCTTTGGGGAGCTGGTCGTTATTTGGTATGGGGATTGGCGGATTTATTGGCGGCTGGGCCTGTGACCGCTTTGGCCGTGTCCGGGTAATTGTTGTAGCAACAATTTCCTTCTCCATTCTTTCGGCTTATTCAGGTTTTGCACAGTCTTATACTGAATTTGCAATTTTACGTACCCTCTCATGTTTAGGTTTGGGCTGTTTATATATTGCCTGTAATACCTTGATGTCAGAGTATGTTCCAACCAAATACCGTACTACGGTACTGGCTACCCTGATGACTGGTTTTACCCTGGGTTCACTGGTTATCACCATGCTGTCTGGCTGGATTATTCCTGAATTCGGCTGGCGTATGCTGTACTGGGTGACAATTGCCCCATTAGCTTTGGGTATTTTGATGCACTTCATGGTACCAGAGCCAGAGTCATGGAAACGTGTCCGTGAAATGAAAAGAACTGGTCAGATCGTGGATAATGATGCCAAAAAAGGCAATCCATATATCACCATTCTTAAAGATAAGACCCATGGCAAGATGTTCATCTTATGGTCTTTCAGCTCTTGTTTCCTGCTATTCGGTTATTTCGGTGTAAGTAACTGGTTACCAAGTTATCTTGAAGCTGAATTGGGCATTAAATTCAAGGAAATGGCGTTATACATGGTAGGTACCTTTATTACCATGATGTTTGCCAAAATCATTGCAGGTTATGTGGCTGATAAAATTGGTCGCCGTATTGTGTTTGCTTTCGGCACCATGGGAACAGCACTGTTTATTCCTGTCGTGGTGTATATGCACAATGCTGATAACATTGGTGTACTGATGCTGATCTTCGGCTTCCTGTACGGTATTCCATATGCGATTAATGCAACCTATCTAACTGAAAGTTTCCCAACTGGAGTTCGTGGTACAGCAGTTGGCGGTGCGTTCAATATTGGTCGTATCGGTGCAATCTTCGCTCCAATTACCATTGGTTATCTTGCGATGAATGGTTCGATCGGTACGGGTCTATTGGTGATGGGTGCAGCTTACTTCCTATGCGGTTTGATTCCTGCCCTGTTTATTAAGGACCGTTTATACGATCCACAAAAAGCTGAATAACTTTTAACTCAAGAGGGTGGTAAATTTACTGCCCTCCTTCATCCATATTTTTATGACTTTAAATATCGAATACATACCCTTTGACCTGAACAGGATGTTTCTTGGTTGAACGAGAATCGTATTCATCATTCAAAAGTCAGCATCTCTGCATTTAGCAATGAGAGCAATGACAAGGAAAGATTTTCCTTTTTAGATATCAGAAAATTTCTTTAGGGATTAAGAAATGAAAAAATTAGTTTTAGCGACATTATGTGGTATTGCTTCAGCACAGGCATTTTCAGCAGAAGCGTCTGAAGACCGGATGCAGTTTTTAGAATCACAGTTAAAGCAAATCCAGGCTGAACTGGAACAGCAAAAGGCTGCACAACTTGCGTTAAAGAACCAGCAGGAAGAAGCCAAAGCGCAAGACTCTAAAACTTTGAGTTCGATGGTGGATAATGTCGATGTTTATGGCTTGATCCGCTTTGATGGCGCAGTCGATTTCAAAAGTACCACTGAAGCTCGTGGCCGTACCATTAACCAGATTAATAAAGTGCCTTTCACTGAACCTGACTCTACCCGTTCAGATTTTACTGCAGCTGCCAGCCGAATTGGTTTCCTGGCGAAAGACTTGGGTGGAAACCCGAATGTTTCTGCACGTTTAGAAGCTGACTTCTGGACCAATAATGGTAAAGGCGATGGTGGACTACGTATTCGTCATGCACATTTAAAATACTATAACTGGACTTTTGGTCAGGCCTGGTCATTGATGTCGACACCGGAAATTAGTACTGAAGCTGTCGACTACAGTTTATTGCTGGGTGGATCAGTCCTACGTACGCCTCAAGTCAGCTATGCTTTCAAACTTGATCCGGAAAATACCTGGAATGTAGGTCTGGAGTATATGGCCGGTGGCGATCGCTCTTCTGCCTTGCCTGCTTTAACCACTAAATATGTTCATCAATCAGGTCCGCTGCATTTATTGGCTCAAGGCTTTGTCAATCAAAAGCAGGCACAAACTGATACAGGTGATATTGAAAAAGTTGGTTGGGGTGTAGGCCTTGGTGGACGTTACCGTTTTAATGATCAGAACTCGATCCAAGGTAACTATTTCCATATGGTCGGCGACCAGCGTATTGCAGCTTTCTTGACTCAAGGTTCAACCACCGACGGTGCTGCCTGGGGTGGAGATTACTCAGTTGATCCAATCAATAATGAACTTTTGCTCAATGAGTTTAATAGTTTAAGTATCGGCTTTACGCATAAATTCACGCCGAAACTACGTAGTAGCATCAATGCCAGCGTTGTTGATTTTGATGATTCCAGCGACTATGCACGCGCGAATCCTAAGACCAATAAACGTTTAACTGACTATGTAGCAAACGTGATCTACTCTCCTGTTCCAAAGATTAATCTCGGTGCAGAGTACCATCACGGTAAACGTGAAACTTTTGATAATAGAGAAGCGGATGTTTCACGTATCAACCTCTCTGCCAACTATAGTTTTTAAAGCTTCAGGAGACAAGGATGTCAGCCCAAGGGCAAATTTCACGCCGTTTCATGTTCATGATGGCAATGACCTGCGCACTCTGCGCAGGTTGTAACTATTTTAACCAGCCCTTGATTTATTCTATCGCAGAGGATCTGCAAATCAGTGTAGCTCAGTCTGGCTGGACTGTGGTTTTAACCCAGATTGGCTATGCCACCGGGTTATTTTTGTTTGTGCCTCTAGGCGATTTATTTGAAAAACGTCTCTACATTTGTAGCCTCATGCTATGTACCGGTCTGGCATTGATCGGGCTTTCTGCCAGTACTAATCTGCATATGCTGTATGGTTTTACCCTGCTCGCCTCTTTCTGTTCGATTACCACCCAGATTCTGATTCCTTTTGCCGCTAACCTGTCTCAACGAGAAAAAAGTGCTGAAGTGGTCGGTCTGCTGATGAGTGGTGTTCTAGTCGGTATTCTATTTGCCCGAACTGTATCAGGACTGATTTCTACCTTATGGTCCTGGCATGCCGTTTACCTATTGAGTGGCTGTTCTATTCTCTTATTGAGTATCGCTATGTGGTATCAGTTACCTAAAGCGAAAAGTCAGTTACAGATGAGCATCTTGCAGATTTATCGTTCATTATTTACCTTTGCCAAGACTGAACCGATGTTGATGCGCCGCAGCTTAATTGGTGGTTTGGCTTTTGGGATGCTCAGTATTATTTTTACCACCATGACCTTTATTCTGGCGGAAGCCCCCTACCATTTTAATGATTTTGAGATTGGGTTGATGGGGATTGTGGGCGTGGTCGGAATCTGGTCATCTCAATGGACCGGGAAGATGATTGGCCGCCACCGGGAAAAATGGCTGGCGCAGCTGGCAACCAGCGGGCTAATTTTAGCCTGGATTCCCCTGTTTTTTGCCCAAGACCGTTTAGAGCTGTATATTTTAGGCTTGATTATTGCCTATTTTGGTATTTCATCTTTACACGTATTAAACCAGAATCTGGTGTATCGCCTTTCAGTTCAAGCGCGTTCGCGTATTAATGCCATTTATATGACCTGCTATTTTTCCGGTGCTGGCTTGGGCGCATTTTTATCTTTAAATTTATGGAAGATGTATGGCTGGTCGGCTTGTGTGCTGTTGGGATGTGCCTTCGCCCTCCTGATTTTTGCGGTAAACCGCTATGATTTAAGCCGGGAAAAGAATTTAATTAATATTCAGCCACAACCCTAATCCAGACCGTCTAGTCATTCTATCCTTTATACATCGGCTTTAGGACTGATCTTTTCAGACTGCTGTTTTGCGCTTAGCAAGACCGAAGTCTGAACTACTTTAAAGTCGATTCCTAAATAAAAGCTTCACCTCTTAGCGCTTTCACCGCCTCATTTCACCCGCGGAAACGAGATGATCTGGAATCATATCTTTAGGTTTTAAAACTCATGGCACTGGTTTTAGGATTTTTATGGTTAATCTTTTAAAACTTGAGCCCAGCAAGAGTCCTTTTGTCCTAGCTTTGATTTCTGCTCGCAATACTAAAATAAGAAATGCAATGTAGAGAATAAAACAAAAAATTTCTCTCCCTTGGTCGGAAATGAGCAGTGCTGCGACCAAGAAAGAAGGTGTGATCCATCTTCTTCCTGAGCCAGAACTGGGGCAAGAGATGGCGTTTTTAATCTTCTTTTAAATATGAATAAAACGAATATTTTGTGATTGATCAAAGAGATTTAATAATTTCAATATAAAAAATCGCAGCCGAAGCTGCGATTTTTTAATCACTTCAAGAAGAAATGAGATGATTTTAAGCCACCTGACGGGCATCAATTAACGGACAACCAGTCTGTTGCTGCAGTTCGTCAAAGCTCAGCCCATCCACCATTTCAAGTACAAAAGCCTGATTGTCTTTCAGTTCAATCACACATAAATCGGTATAAATACGGTTAACACAGTGTTTACCGGTAATTGGATAAGTCAGTTCATCTACGATTTTCGCTTCGCCATTTTTGGTGACATGCTCCATACAGACATAGACGCAGCGTGCACCGACCGCCAGATCCATGGCACCACCGACGGCTGGTACCGCATCGGAAGCACCAGTATGCCAGTTGGCCAGATCTCCATTAATTGCCACCTGAAATGCACCCATAATACAGATGTCTAAATGCCCGCCGCGCATAATATCGAAGGAATCAGCAGAATTCATAAAGCTACCACCCTCAAGCATACTGACCAGCTCTTTTCCTGCATTAATCAGGTCATTGTCTGGCTGTTCATCTGCACCCAAGGCGGTAAAACCCAAGACACCATTTTCAGAATGTAAAATGACTTCCTGCTCCGGTTTTAAATAGCCTGCCACGCGTGTTGGCAAACCAATTCCTAAATTGACAAAAGAGCCGGTTGGAATGTCTTGTGCGACGCGTTGTACGATCTGTTCACGTGTACGTTTTTGAATATTCATTATTTAATATCTCCAACCTGAACCACATGCTGTACAAAAATGCCCGGCGTTACAATAATTTCAGGGTCCAGCTCACCCAGTTCGACAATTTCATGCACCTGGGCAATGGTCGTTTTGGCCGCCTTGGCCATAATCGGACCAAAGTTACGTGCGGCCTTGCGGTAGGTTAAATTACCCCAGCGATCAGCCTGATTGGCATAGATCAAGGCATAATCGGCATGAATCGGATATTCCAGCACATAGTCTTTACCGTTAATGTGGCGGGTTTCTTTGCCTTCTGCGATTTTGGTCCCAAAGCCGGTTGGTGTGAAAATGGCGCCTAGTCCTGCACCGGCGGCCTGAATACGACAAGCCAGATTTCCTTGTGGTACCAGTTCCAGTTCAACTTTTCCGGCTTTATACAAATCTTCAAATACAGTGGAATTATTGGCGCGCGGGAAAGAACAGATCATTTTCTTGACCAGTCCAGACAACAGCAAATTGGTCAGTCCACGATCGCCAGACGCTGCATTATTATTGATAATGGTTAATTCTTTCGGACCAAGATCAATTAATGCTTCAATCAGTTCAATCGGTTGCCCTGCCAGACCAAAACCACTGGTCATAATGTGCGCACCATCAGGAATCTGTTTCAGTATTGCCTCGATATCCTGTGTGATTTTATTCATCATCTTGCTTCCTAGCATCTTTTCTATGTTGCGATATACAGATTAATCTGCTTTTTGTGGGTCAAATAAACGGTCTTTAATAAAGAGCGCGGGAATCAGACCACAAAGAAAATAGGCAACGCCCATAATCAATAAACCGGTACCAATTGATCCACCTTGAGCAAAGTAGCCAATGGTTAATGGCGCGAAAACTGCACCTAAACGGCCCACGTTGTAGGCACCACCCACCGCGGTCCCACGGACTTTGGTCGAGAAACTTTCTGTCATATAGGTCGCGTTAATACCGTATGGGATGCCATACAGGAAACCGAAGAACAGCATCAACCAAAGGATATTGTCTGGGGTATTGCCAAATACAATAACTGGAATAAAGATCGCGGTGCCCATGGTCCCGAAGGCAAATACAGCACGACGGCCAATACGGTCAGCAATATAACCGGCAATGACTTTGGTACACATCATGATCAGGAATGTGCCAATCATGTACATGGTCATTTCTTTAAACTTGATGCCCAGATCAGATTCTAAATAAGCCGGCAGCCAGTTACTTACACCGTAATAACCAAACTGTAAAAATGCGGTACTGAATGACCAGAGAATGAACATGCGACGGCTTAAGGCATCTTCAAACACCATTTTGAAGGTATTTTTTGGCTTTTCCTGAACAATACCGCTAGCTTTTGCTTCTTGGCGTGCTTTACGCGCATCGAGCCAAGCCTGTGGTTCTGGCACCAAAAAGTGCATCACTACAGCCAATACAATTGGAATAATGGCGATGTAATACAGATAACGCCAGCCATATTCTGGCAATAACCAGCCTGCTAGCGCCGTGGCCACCACCGAACCTAAGGTCCAGCCGGTCATTAAAGCCGCCAGTACCGTCGAGCGATGCTTGGTTGGCACGTATTCTGCCATGAGCGTGTTACAGGCAATATATAAAGCCCCTAAACCAATTGCAGAAGTAAAACGTAACCACTTGAATTGATCATAGCTTTCTGCGAATCCTAACCAGCAGGTTAAGGTTGAAAAGAGCGCAATAGCAATCACAATCACGCGAACCCGCCCAAAGCGGTCACAAGCCCAACCACCAAAAAAGCCACCAATGGCCATTCCAGCAAGTGTCCAGCTACCTAAGGCACCCGCCTGCATATTCGTTAATGAGAATTCCTGTTTAAGACTGGTCAGACTATAGGCCAATAAGGCGATATCTGCCCCATCCACCAATAATGCTAAAAACGAGAAAATAAAGGCTAAAATCCAGACTTTTTTCTTTGGTCTGTTTTCACCTTCCAGCTGGTGTTGTTGGGAACTGATTGTGTTCATAGCGTCCTTAATATTTCTTTAGCATTCCTGTGCCTGCAGAACTTTTGAGATAACTTATCATCCTGTGATGAGATGATGACTGTTATTCAAACCCTGATTCTGGCTTGGAAAATAATTAAAAACATCCAGTTTTTATTTCCATTTTCCGACTTCATTTTTTGGTATTTACTCTTGCCAGATGAAGTTAAATCATGGTCAAAGTCCATAAAACAGCAGGAGTTCTAGCCAGCAAATGCCGGCTAGAGAGGATCAATTTTTTAGTTAACAAACGCAGCGATTCCGGTCTGTGCACGGCCCAGAATTAAGGCATGTACGTCATGCGTCCCTTCATAGGTATTCACCACTTCCAGATTCACCAGATGACGCGCTACACCAAACTCATCCGAAATGCCGTTACCGCCCATCATGTCACGAGCCAAACGGGCAATATCCAGCGCCTTGCCACAGTTATTGCGCTTGATTAAAGATGTTCCTTCAATCGAGGCAATACCATCATCTTTCATGCGGCCAAAACGTAATGCGGCCTGTAAACCTAAAGCAATTTCAGTTTGCATATCGGCCAGTTTTTTCTGGATTAACTGATTGGCAGCCAAAGGACGACCAAACTGTTTACGGTCCATGGTGTACTGATGTGCGGTATGCCAGCAGAACTCTGCCGCGCCCATCGCACCCCAGGCAATGCCGTAACGGGCACTGTTCAGACAGGTAAATGGACCTTTTAAGCCACGGACTTCCGGGAAAGCATTTTCTTCTGGGACAAACACGTTATCCATCACAATTTCACCGGTGATGGAAGCACGTAAACCGACCTTACCGTGAATCGCAGGCGCAGACAGCCCTTCCCAGCCTTTTTCCAGAATAAAGCCGCGAATGTCACCGACATTGCCTTCAGGTGAAACTTCTTTGGCCCAGACCACAAATACATCGGCAATTGGGCTGTTGGTAATCCACATTTTTGCGCCTGTTAAACGATAACCGCCATCGACTTTTTTGGCACGGGTAATCATGCTGCCCGGGTCAGAACCATGATCCGGTTCGGTCAGACCAAAGCAGCCAATATATTCACCCGTAGCTAATTTTGGTAAATACTTCTGTTTTTGTTCTTCCGAGCCAAATTCATTAATCGGTACCATCACCAGCGAACTTTGTACACTGGCCATAGAACGGTAGCCTGAATCAACACGCTCAACTTCACGGGCAATCAGACCATAGCTGACATAATTTAAACCGGCACCGCCGTATTGCTCAGGAATGGTCGGGCCTAGTAGGCCTAGCTCGCCCATTTCACGGAAAATGGTCGGATCGGTTTTTTCATGACGGAACTGTTCTAATACACGTGGCATCAGCTTGTCTTGACAATAGGCCGCAGCAGTATCACGGATCATGCGTTCTTCTGCAGTCAGCTGCTGCTCCAGCAGGAATGGGTCTTGCCAGTCAAATCTAATTTTTGTCATGTCTATCATCCTTTCTTATTTCGATTAAGCAGTCGCTTGTTTAATCATTTCACGTGCAATGATAATTTGCTGAATCTGGGTCGTTCCTTCATATAAACGGAATAAACGCACATCACGATAGAAACGTTCAATTGAATATTCGCTGATATAGCCGGCACCACCATGAATCTGCAAGCAGCGGTCAGCAACGCGGCCACACATTTCAGTGGCAAACATTTTGGCACATGAGGCTTCAACCGTGACATTCTGACCGGCATCACGCTTACGTGCTGCATCTAGCACCATACATTTGGCTGCATAAATTTCAGCTTTTGAGTCGGCTAACATACCCTGAATCAGCTGGAAATTTGCAATTGGCTGACCAAACTGTTTACGTTCCACCGCATAATTTAAGGCATCTTCCAGCATACGTTCTGCCATACCGACGCTATAGCCGGCAATATGCAAACGACCTTTGTCGAGTACACGCATGGCTGTCTTAAAGCCAACGCCTTCAACTCCACCAATCAGCTGATCTTTATGAACGCGGCAATTATCAAAAATTACGTCACAGGTATATGAACCATGCTGACCCATTTTTTTATCAATTTTGCCCAGACTTAAACCTGGCGTACCTGCTTCAACCAAGAAAGCTGAAATACCGCTGGCGCCTTTAATTTCCGGATTGGTACGCGCCATGACCGTGAAAGTGGTGGCACGTGGTGCATTGGTAATAAAACGTTTGGTTCCATTTAAAACGTAGTAATCACCATCTTTTACCGCACTGGTTTTTAAAGATGCTGCATCTGAACCAGAATCTGGCTCAGTCAAACAGAACGAGCCAATGATTTCACCCGTTGCATAACGTGGTAAATACTTTTGCTTTTGCTCTTCTGTACCATCAATTACGATACCGCTTGAACCAATACCATTGTTGGTACCAATTAAAGAGCGGAAAGCAGCAGAAGTCCGGCCCAGCTCCATCGCCACCAGAATTTCTTCTTCCATGGTGATGCCTAAACCGCCGTATTCTTCAGGAATGGTCAGACCGAACAGCCCCAGTTCTTTCATCTGATCAACAATGTGTTCAGGAATGGCATTATTTTCTTCTACTTCATGCTCGAGTGGAACGAGCTCGTTTTTCACAAAATCGCGAATCGTTGATAGAAGTTGATCAAGCATTTCTGGATCACGAATCATAGGAATCTCCGTTTTATCTGGTTTGGGTAAATTCCTTCACCCTTATTTTCATTTCGCAATACGAAATAAATAATCACAAAATTAAGATTTCAGCAAGAAATTTTATGAAAAAATTTATTTTTTCTATAAATAAGCAAATTTTTACTGAATTTCTGTTTTAATTAATATAGAATAAAATTTCATAATACGAAATTATTTCTTTAAAAATTTAAATTTAAGGATGAATATTAATCAGAAATGATTAAGGGACCATAAAATTAGGCACTAAACAATAAAATTCATTGCTTTATTGGAGGTTTTACTCTAAAAGTACAAACGTTACTTTTATCGTGTTATAAAAATTTATCGCAACCTGTTTGGCCTCGATACAGAATAAAAATCATTTATTTTTTGTGCAATTTATCAATAATTTATGTGTTTTATTTTGTATCGTGAAACTAAGTTGCTATCATATTCATTAATTTACTCTATTTATGCTGAACATGACAAAAAATAAAACAGGTGAAATCCCTAACTTTGATGAAATTCGCTTGGATCCGATTTCGCATATTCACCGCGAAAATAATCCGCAGTTCATTGCCTCTATTGCACGTGGACTTGAGATTTTAAGATGCTTCTCGGCGACCAATCAGTTGTTAGGTAATCAGGAAATTGCGCAAATGACCAATTTGCCCAAACCGACCGTGGCGCGTATTACCAGCACCCTGGTTTCTCTGGGCTATTTAAAACAGTTGCCAAATACGACCAAATATCTACTTGATGTAGGCGTACTGGCATTGGGTTATTCGGCATTAAGCAATATTTCTGCGCGAACGCAGGCTCATCCTTTCATGGAAGAAATGTCACGCTATGCCCAGGCGCCGGTCGCCATGGCCACCCGTGACCGTCTGAATATGATTTATCTGGAAGTAGTCCATACTGACACGACCCTGACCATGCGCCGTTCGGTCGGTTCAACATTACCGATTCATTCCAGTGCCATGGGACGTGCCTGCCTGGCGGCTATGGACGTGAAAGAACGTGAATATCTGTTTGACGCGATCAAGAAAAGACACGAAGAGCAATGGACGACCATTAAACGTAATCTGGAACGTGCGATCCGCGACTATCAGGATTATGGCTACTGTCTGTCTTTAGGTGACTGGGCCAAAGATGTCAACTCTGTGGCGGTGCCATTGATTCATCCTAAACATGGTATTTTGACCTTTAACTGCGGCGCGCCTAGTTATTTGTTAAATCAGGAAAAACTGGAAAACGAGATTGGCCCGCGTCTGATTCATATGGTCAACAATATTGCGATGAATCTCAATAATATCTAAGCACATCATAATCAGGGCGACACAGGTCGCTCTTTTTATTTCGTTCGATATAACCTAATTCCAACACCGCCCTTCCCATGCAAAGCAGCTTTTCTCCTGCGCAACAAAGCTCACAAATCTAAACGTTGAATACAGTCCTATTTCAAATAAAAAGTTAAAAAATAAACTTCAAAACCGATTTATATAATGATATAAATATCGTATAGCGAAATAGGATTTCTTATTATGGAAGATATTAACCGAGAAGCCATGGAGTTTGATGTCGTTATCGTAGGTGCTGGCCCTGCGGGCCTGTCTGCGGCGATTAAAATCCGTCAACTTGCAATTGAAAATAACCTGAATGATCTGTCCGTTTGTGTCGTAGAAAAAGGCTCCGAAGTCGGTGCGCACATCTTGTCAGGTGCGGTGCTGGAACCACGTGCCATCAATGAGCTGTTCCCGAACTGGAAAGAAGAAGGTGCACCTTTAAATGTACCGGTGACAGAAGACAAAACTTTCTTCCTGCTGTCTGAAACCACTTCGAAAGAAGCACCACACTGGATGGTGCCAAAAACCATGCACAATGAGGGCAACTATGTCATCTCACTGGGTAACGTGGTGCGCTGGTTAGGCCTGAAAGCCGAAGAGCTGGAAGTGTCAATTTTCCCGGGCTTTGCGGCATCTGAAATTCTGTACCATGAAGATGGCACCGTAAAAGGCATTCAAACCGGTGACATGGGCATTGGTAAAGATGGCGAACCAACGCATAACTTTGCCCCAGGTTATGAACTGCATGCCAAATATACTTTGTTTGCTGAAGGCTGTCGTGGTCACTTAGGTAAACGTCTGATCCAGAAATTTAACTTGGACAAAGATGCCGATCCACAGCACTACGGCATCGGCATTAAAGAACTGTGGGAAATTGATCCGGCCAAACACAAACCAGGTCTGGTGATGCACGGTGCCGGCTGGCCATTGTCTGAAACCGGTTCTTCAGGCGGCTGGTGGCTCTACCACGCTGAAAACAACCAGGTCACACTGGGGATGATCGTTGATCTGTCTTATGAAAACCCGCACATGTATCCATTTATGGAAATGCAGCGCTGGAAGACTCATCCATTAATCAAACAGTATCTGGAAGGTGGTAAGCGTATTTCTTATGGTGCGCGTGCCGTAACCAAAGGTGGTTTTAACTCGCTACCAAAATTCACTTTCCCGGGTGGTTCCTTAATTGGTGATGATGCCGGCTTCCTGAACTTTGCCAAAATCAAAGGCTCTCATACCGCAATGAAATCCGGCATGCTTTGTGGTGAAGCAGTCTTTGAAGCGATTGCTGCCGGTGTCGAAAAAGGTGGTGACTTGGCCATTGCCCGCGTGACTGAGGGTGAAGATTTCTTTACAAAAGAATTAACGTCTTATACCAAGAAGTTCAACAACAGCTGGCTGAAAGAAGAGCTCTACAACGCGCGTAACTTTGGCCCGGCAATGCACAAGTTTGGTCAATGGTTTGGTGGTGCGTTTAACTTTATCGACCAGAACATCTTTAAAGTGCCATTTACCCTGCATGATTTAGTGCCTGACTTCAGCGCACTGAAAACCGTAGATGCGGTAAGCTTTAAGCCGAACTATCCAAAACCGGATGGCAAGCTGACCTTTGACCGTTTATCTTCGGTGTTTGTATCCAATACCGTACACGAAGAAAACCAGCCAGCGCACCTGAAACTAACCAATGCCTCGATTCCGGTCGATGTGAACTTGCCTAAATGGGATGAGCCGGCACAGCGTTACTGCCCTGCGGGTGTGTATGAAATTATGGAAAATGATGATGGTTCCAAGCGCTTCCAGATTAACGCAGCCAACTGCGTACACTGTAAGACTTGCGACATTAAGGATCCATCACAGAACATCACCTGGGTAACACCGGAAGGTGGTGGTGGTCCGAATTACCCGAATATGTAAGGTAATTCCGATGAGTCAGAACGAAGCTTCTGGCTCATTTACCCAATCCTGAAGACGTTATGAATAACTCTTCACTTTAATTTTGTAGGTAATCCCAGTTCCTTCGGGAGCTGGGATTAATACATTTTAAGCGCGGATTTCATCATCAAAATGGGGCTGTATTGAAACGACAATCGCTGAGCCAAGTGGCTCTGATTTTATAATCAGTCCAGCATTTAAAAATCACTGATTTAATTTAAACACTAAACATCAACGCCAAAGACAACAGCAAGCATAAAAATAACATAGCTGAAACCGCCTGCCAGAATCTAACAGGATTTTTATCCAGCAAGGAAGACTGAACCGGCTTTAAAAAATACCGGTTAGGATGCTTAAGATCATACAGAAATTCCGACAATACCTCATAGCGTTCATTTGGCATCAGGGCCAAGGCCTTATGCAAGGCTCCATCAATCCACACCGGAATATCTGGCCGATATTCTAAAATTGAATGATAACGCACCGTTTTTAGCTGTTTAAGCGTCTGACAACGCGCCAGTTCGGTGCCATAGGGTAACTGTTTGCTAAGTACATAATACAGTACCACGGCCAGTGAAAACTGGTCTGAACGGGTGGAAACCGGCCGCGAGCAAAAATATTCCGGCGCCATAAAGGCCAAGGTGCCCAAAGCCGCGGCATGTTGCGGCTGTGATTCGGAAATCCCCTTGACCAGGGTTGCACCAAAATCAATCAGTTTTAGCTCTAACTGTGCATTCAGCATGATATTTTCAGGGCGAATATCCTGATGCAGCATGTCCAGCCGGTGAAAAGCCTGCAAACCTTTAATGATCTGTTCCGTAATCTGGATGGCGGTTTCAAGCGCAATCGGCTGGCACTGCTGATGCAGCCAGGTATTTAAGGTCTGGCCAGATAAATATTCATAGGTTTGAAAATAATAAGATTTACTGCGCTGATGCGGATAGGCCGCTAAAACTTGTGGATGCTGAATCCGTTTCGCCACCCACTCTTCCAGCAAAAAACGCTCCAGTGCCTGCGCATCCTGGGTTAAATCCAGTGACGGAATTTTAATGACCAGTTGCTGCTGCCACGTCTCATCCCAAGCCAGATATAAACGGCTACGATGGTTCTGGTGCAGTACATTTTGAATCCGGTAGCCTTCAAACTGCTGACCTATGCTTAAATCCGGGGCCAGACTTAGCTGGTTGTGACTTGGCTGAAATTGTGACTGGGCCTGTTGTGGCAGCTGCTGTACCTGTACAATTTGCAGGGTTAAATTGTCAGGACTGCCCTGCGCATCGGCCAGATGGACCAGCATTTCTGCTACCTGGTCAAGATCTAAAGTTTCGGGGCTGTGAAGTGCCTCGATAATTTGGCTGTCCGACAGATATTCATATACACCATCGGTCATCAACAGGAAAATATCATCCTGTGCCAACGGCAGACTTAAATAATCCACCTCTACTTTCTGCGCCACGCCCAAAGCCCGGCTTAAATAGCTTTCCCGGGAAGATAACCAGACCCGATGGTCAACACTGAGCTGTTCCAGCTGCTGCTCACGCAAGCGGTAAATACGGGCATCACCAATATGAAACAGATGTGCGGTCTCATGTTTGAATACCAGCGCGCTAAAAGTGCAGACATAGCCGCGGTCTTTATCGACACGGCCCTGACTTTGCTGGGTCTGGGCATAGAGCCAGGAATTGGTGGCACGAATCACCCGATCGACCGAAGTTTTGACACACCAGGAATCGGGCGTCGAAAAGTAATCGGCCAGAAAACTGGACACTGTGGTTTCACTGGCGATATGACTGACATTGCTGCTGCTGATACCATCGGCAATGGCACAGGCAATGCCCTTTTGCTGTGCCAGATAGCCCTCCGGAACGGCCGCGCCGTGAAAATCCTGATTGCTCTCTTTGCGGCCGGCAGCACTATATTGCCCAAGCCGAATTTGAAGTGAAGTCTGGTGTGAAGATGGCAAAGTGGACATGCGCTGATCTCAACTGGCTGGAATCTTCCCTAATTCCTGAACTCATCCTGTGGGCTTAAAACTTAGAACTCACGTTTTGGTGCAGTGCGGACATGCGTGGTGTAGAGTGCAAGACCAGTTAAAGCCAAACCCCCCACCAAATTACCCAGCGCTACCGGTAACTCATTCCAGATAAAGTAGTCCATCACCGAGAAATCGCCGCCCATCATCATCGCGAACGGGAACAGGAACATATTCACCACCGAGTGTTCAAAGCCCATGGCAAAGAACAGCATGATCGGCATCCACATCGCAATAAACTTGCCACTAACGGTGGTCGACATCATCGCGCCAATCACGCCAAGCGACACCATCCAGTTACAGAGCATGCCGCGAATGAAAATTGTGATCCAGCCAGCTACGCCATATTCTTTGTAGCCCAGCGTCCGGTCTTCACCAATATGTGCAATCGCCAGACCGACCTTGTTTGGTTCGGTCGAAAAGCCGTAGGTATAGACCGCTGCCATCATCACCGCCACAATCAGCGCACCAGTGAAGTTGCCGACAAACACCACACCCCAGTTTTTCAGGATTCTGGCCCAAGTCACGCCCGGACGTTTATCCAGCCAGGCCAATGGTGTCAGGACAAATACCCCGGTCAGCAGGTCATAGCCCAGCAGATACAGCATACAAAAGCCGACCGGGAATAATAATGCACCAATTAAAGGCACGCCGGTTTGCACTGCAATGGTGACTGCAAAAACCGCTGCCAGCGCCAGAATAGCCCCGGCCATGGTGGCGCGGATCAGCACATCACGGTTTGCCATATGTAGTTTCGATTCACCGGCATCCACAACTTTGGTTGCAAATTCGGAAGGTGCAAGATAAGCCATTGCGAGTACCCCTCAACGATTGAAATTTAGCGGTGAGATGATTTGCAAATAAAAAGCGCCCAAGACGACTTTCACGTCTTAGGCGCCATTGCCTGAATCATCTAACATGTTTTAAAAATTTATGGCGTCATTGCCATCAGTTCAGTGGAGATACAGCAAGGAACGTACCAACTTTGGGTGAAAGATAAATTTACGCCATGGTCAGATTCAAGATCTGAGCTGATTTTAAGCTGGCATACATTGTGCTTTTCCCTTCTCAGTGTTTTAGCCATAAGCAGTTGAGGAAATAGATATGATTAGCCACCGCCAACAAGTGACAGACATGATTTTATCTGCCAAGGTACTGAACAATATTCAGTGGTCCAGTGTGGCGCAGGAAATTGGTTTATCCAAAGAATGGGTGACGGCAGCCTGTTTGGGGCAAATGGCCTTGAATAAGGAACAGGCCGAAAAAATTGGTCAGATATTTAACCTGAGTGATGAAGCCGTGGCCTGGCTACAGATTGTGCCGTATAAAGGCTCCCTGCCGACCAGCGTTCCGACCGATCCTTTAATTTACCGCTGGTATGAAGTGGTAAATGTCTATGGTTCTACCATTAAAGAGCTGATTCATGAAGAATTTGGCGACGGGATTATGAGCGCAATTGATTTTAGTATGGATATTCAACGGGAAAGCCATGAAAATGGCGACCGGGTAAATGTGGTGCTATCCGGGAAATTTTTGCCCTATAAATCCTATTAAGATGAGTTTGTGTTGAGCTTAAAACTCTAAGCAATCACAAAAATCTGCGCTTACCTTATTCATAAAGATGATCAAGTAAAGATCAAAACCACATTCATTCCCCCATAAAAATAGGCTTAATCTTCCCGGACAAAAACGATTGCTGTTTTATCCGGTCAGATTAAGCCTATGTTTTTTAGCAAGCTGTACTAGTCCGAGGTAAAGCGTCCATAACGGTCGCGTTTACGCGTGCTGGAAGATGAGCTGCGGCCACGGCGATCGTCGTCGTCATCATCGTCATCGCGGTTGCGACCACGGCGATTGTCATCGTTTATATGACTTCTGGCGCCGGCACGGCGTGCTTCTTCTGACGTAAACTCATGCGCATTGCCGCTGGCATGGGCTGCGCGCCCACCACGACTGGCAATTTCTCTTTGTTCATCTGGATCCATACTCGCAAATCCACGATTTGAAGTACCCTCATTACGTGTATTGGCCATGATTCACCCTTCCTGTTATTTATTTTGATTGTCTATGTTGCGACTCTTTTAAGATAAGAGTGAAAATTAAGATAAACAGCCGCGCTTTGTTTCAGATCATTGGAATGTAGCAGGTCTTTTTTATTTTAAAAAATTAACAGGCTGTATTTAAAATAGTAAAATTTTATTCTTTTAAATATCTTTTTTAATTTTTTACCATCTTTATATTTCAGCTGTTTTTATTTAAAAAATGAAATAATAGACGCGTTAAGATGAAGTGGTTTATTTTCTTAATAATAAAAAATATTTAAATAGAGTCCATAATTTTTAAATATATTCTTTAGTCCCTTGATTTCACTTTCATTGTCTTATGAATTGCGGCTTAAATATAAAAAAAGCCAGTCAGTGAGCGCTGACTGGCGAAAAGGAAGACACAGATAAGTAAGTGAATGTCCGATTTAGTCGACCTGGGTAAAGCGGTTTAAGACAGCAATCGACAGCAGCAATAAGGCCACCAGCGCAAAGACGGTGCTCAGGCCAATGGCTTCACTTAGGAAACCGACCAGCGCCGGGCCACTTAATGAACCGCTATAGGCAATGGTCGATACCAGCGATAAAGCAGCCGCTTTAGGCATAATATTCTGACGTCCGACACGGGAGAACATCACCGGCACAATATTGGAACAGCCAAAACCGAGTAAGGCATAGCCCAACAGGACTACTGCCCAGTGCGGCGCCATCACAATAATGCCTAGACCCAAGGCCGCACACAGCGCGCTATAGGTGATGATGTTTTTCTCGCCCCACATTCTTAATAAACGACGTCCGGAAAAACGGCCGATGGTCATGGTAATGGCAAAGAAAGTATAGGCCAGACCGGCAAAAGAAGCGTCCATCCCAAAGTTGCTAACCAGATAAATTCCGCTCCAATCCATTGCTGAGCCTTCTGATAAAAAGGCAATAAAACAGACCAAACCAATTAACAGAATCATCGGGCTTGGGCGAAATTTCTGCTTCGCTGATGGTGCGGTGTCTTCTGGGGCTGTGTCTGATTTTTTCTCAAGTTCAGACAGGCTGTTGGGAACGGCCAGAATGGCAATAAAGGCCAGCACCGCGCTCATGATTAAAGCGCTCATTAGCGGTGAAACACCCAATGACAGCAGCACAGTCACAGTCAGCACACCAAGTAAACCGCCCAGACTGCACATACCATGGAAGCTGGACATCATATTTTTCAGGCTGTTCTTTTCAACAATCACCGCCTGTAAATTAATGGCCACCCCAAATGCACCCACCGCGGTCCCAAAGATAAACAGCACAATTGCCATGCTTAAGGCAGTACCAAATACCGTCAGTAACGGCAAAATGATCATCGCTGCAACCAGCGCAATCCCGATTAAAATACGGCAGCCAATACGCTGGATTAACAGACCGGCCGCAGGCATGGCCAGCATCGATCCAATCCCCATACAGAGTAGCAACAGGCCAAAGTCTGCATGGTTTAAAGAAAGACGTTGTTGTGCAAATGGAATGAGCGGTGCCCAAGATGCCGTACTTAAACCCAGACCAAAAAAGCTGAGTTTGGTTGCCAGACCTTGTGCATTGAGCTGGGCAGATGCATCGACGACTGTGGTTTTGGAAAACAACATGTATGTGCCACCTTCTAAAAACAGGGCATCCCATTCCAAAAAATTGTCCATAGAAAAACCCCTGCACACTTATAGGAAAATCTATAAACTTGCAGGGGCTTTTGTTGGCGGAATTATACACAATTCACAGCACTGTACAGCCCTTTTTTGTCTATTTTACAAACAATTTTGTAATGACAAAAAGTACTTCATTTTTCTCATTTTTTTGAAAAATTCCAGCTGCAATATTTTTATATAATCATTTAAAAACAAATGCTTAATAAGTTGATTGTTTTATTCAATCAGTTTAATGAGTTTTAGTGATTGCCTGAAAATTGGCTTACATACAGATACACAGCCCTGCCCTTTCAGTTTTGATTATTTCGACCGCTCAACCATCTAGCTGATGCAGGATTAAGCGTTTAAACCAATAAGTAGCTAGAGATCTTCTGTAGTTTATAATTTTTATTTAAAAATAATAAAATGAGATTTATAAATATATGATTTTTGATTATCTCAACTCATCTATTTCAATATAAAAATAGCTTTAATTATTTAAATTTAGCCTCAATCATTTAGATATTTCATAATGTGTAATATATATCTGCATGTAGTGAATTGTTATACTCTATGGCGGAGTTGTTTCGATTTTAAATAAAGCTATTTTTATCTCTTTGAGGCGTTTAAATTAAATAGAGATATTTATTTCATCTGAATTGGAGTAATAAAAATGGCTGATATTAATTTAAATAACATTCAGAAACATAGCGAAGTTATTGCCTCCTGCGGCACCCATGTCGGTACGGTCGATCATCTGGAAGGCAGCGATAAAATCAAACTGACCAAGCAGGATTCTGGCGATGGGATGCACCATTACATTCCGATCTCTTGGGTGGAAGAAATTCGTGGCAACCAGATTATCCTGAACAAGAATTCTGAAGAAGTCACCCGTCAGTGGGAAGCGGTATAACTTCTAAAAAGCACGATTTGCCCAGACTCGTGCTTTTTTTATCGCTAAAAATTGCATCTGATTGAGCAAAACAATAAATCGACCCAAAAATTTGGAGAACTCCATGAATCATTATCCTGACAGCCCATCTCCGCAAGAGAAACAGGAGCATCAGCCCGGTGTGCAATATAAAATGACGCCCGAACCTGAAATTATTAAAAGCAATTATCAGGGCAGTCAAAAACTCAAAGACAAGGTGGCCTTAATTACCGGCGGTGATAGCGGCATCGGCCGCTCCGTGGCAGTGCTGTTTGCCCGCGAAGGTGCCAATATTATTATTCCATATTTAGAAGAAGATCAGGATGCGCAAGACACCAAGCGACTGGTTGAGCAGGAAGGTCGTCAATGTCTGCTGATTCAGTGTGACCTGCGCCAACATGCGGCAGTGCAGCAGATGGTCGATCTGGCTTTGCAGCAGTTTCCGCATATTAATATTCTGGTCAATAATGCTGCTGTGCAATATCCACAAAAAACCATTGAAGATATTAATCCCGAACAGCTGCATAAAACCTTTGAAACCAACCTCTACCCGCTGTTTTATGTGACCCAGCTGCTGATTCCTCAAATGCAGGCCGGTGACAGTATTATCAATACCACCAGTATCACCAGCTATCAGGGCCATAATGAGCTGATTGATTATGCCAGCACCAAAGGGGCAATTACCGCTTTTACCCGTAGCCTGTCGACCAACCTGCTAAAAAATAAAACCGGGATTCGGGTGAATGGTGTCGCACCCGGCCCAATCTGGACGCCGTTAATTCCAAGCAGTTTTGATGAAGAACAGCTAAAAGGTTTTGGTGAAGATACCCCCATGGGCCGCATGGGTCAGCCAAGTGAAGTTGCGCCGGCTTATCTGTTTTTAGCCTCCGATGAAGCCAGCTATATTTCCGGTCAGGTGATTCATGTTAATGGCGGTACTATTGTCAATGGTTAACGGCATTTAAAGGCACACAAGCAATGTAGATAACATTTTGAGTTTTATTGAAACATGCAGATCTATACAGGAGTGAAACTGATGTCTAGAGGTGATAAGTCGGCCTATACCGACAAGCAGAAACGTCAGGCCCGCCATATTATTGAATCGGAAAAAGAGCGAGGCCATTCCGAAGAAGAAGCAGAACGCATTGGCTGGTCTACCGTCAATAAACAGGATGGCGGCGGTAAAAAGAAATCCCACTAAATGCCCTTCTGTTCTGCTGGAACCCTTTTAAACTTCTATAAAAATGCCAATCCTTAGGATTGGCATTTTGTTAGGTGATGACAAGTAGTCATCAAATTTTATTGAATCTGCTGCAGTGCTTGCGGGAATAAAAACTGGGTCAGTTGACGCGTGGCCCATAAACCAGTGGGATTATGATGCTGATGCGGCGCCAAGTAAGGCAATAGCAGATTGATTTTTTCTTCCGCGCTACGCGCCAGTTTTAATTGCTGCTGCAAGGCCTGCTGTTCGCTTGAATTGAAATAATCGACAATATAATCATCGACCTGCTGCACCGGGGTTACTGCCTTAAACGGCGCACGGCGTTCGGTATAGGCTTGGGCAATCCAGTCATAAATAATCTGCTGTTCAGCGACTGAAAACACCCCAAACATTTTACCTTCTTCATTGTGAATCAGCTGCCAGAAGCGGCTTTCACTCGGATGCTGGCCGCGTTTAATCCACTGTTTATCCTGTAACACCTGAAGGAACTCAACCACTTTCTGGTCATTGCTGAGCCATTCATTCACCGATGCCTGGGCAAAGCGGCAACGGTTATTATGAATCAACTTGCCGACCACAGCTTTTTTCTTGAAAATCTTTTCAATCAGCGGGGTTAAATCACTGTTTTTAATAATTTCAGTCGAGCCTAGGCCAACATCATTCAGGGCATAGCCACGTTTCAGTTTTTCAATAAACTCTGTTTTATTGGCGGCCTGACTATAGGCATATTCCAGCGCAGCGACTGAACGATGCGCGTGACCATTGTCCAGGTTATCAATGGTAATGTGCACATTAAAATACTGATGATCCAGCCCCAGCTCGGCCAGTTCATAATTACTGATCAGCAAATGCAGCGGCAACTGTTCATAGCCTAAATTAAAACCAATCACTTCCGGCAGATATTGCTGCGGCGCATAGGCCAGTGCCAGTTGCACCACGGGCTGATAATAGTATTCATCTTCCAGTCCTTCGACCAGATCTTGCAGATTCAGACTGCTGAGCAATTGCTGATACATCGACACGTGATTGGCTTTGGCTGAACCGAGGCCCAGCTCTTCCAGATAAATCATGATCAGATGCTGAAAATTTGGATCAGGCCAATGTTTTAAGGTGCTATACAGCCAGGAACCATCAACATATTTTACTGGCGCGACTTTCACCAGAAAGTCATAGGCTGCTGCTACATGCTGAAAGTATTCACGCTGACCACCAGCCTGACGCCGGCTTAAATACTGCTGATAGCGTTCACAATTCTGCATATTCTGCTGAAAAAGCCAGTCTTTGATCTGGACTGGCTCATCGGGTAAAGGAATAGATGGGGGATCTATCTGGTGAAGCTCGCGCTGTAAAAGCTGGGCCGAAAGCTTTTCTTTTTCTGGTGCTGGCGTGCTTTCATCCAGAAAGAAATGAAACAGCTCCCGATAGCTTTTTTGTCGTTCGAGTTTTAAGGGGCGATAACTGTTCTGAGAGACAACTGACATCTTGTTATTTTCCATTATTTTTCACTCAAACCAGCTTAGGAGATTCGCCAAAATCACCATAGTTCAGTTTTGTTAAACCACGTTAACTTGCCAGCTGCTCAAAAATAAAGCGCAGAGATATCAGAAATTTATAAAGATAATTCAGTTACATAATCGGCAAGTCCGGGCATTTTTTCTGTAAAAATAGCTCATCCTCCTGTAGCGCTGTTGCACTCAAGTTTGAGTCTTGAGTAAAAAATGCAGCAGTTGTGCAAAATAAAAAAGACCATAAGGCATCTTATCTTCTGGTCTTATAAAAGCTGGCTAAAATCTGCTGTTACTGGAATTTGGCTTTCAGCTGGGCCAGACAGGTACGAATCAGGTGACCGCCCTGCCCGATTTTGTCCTGCCAGTGATTTGGCACCGAACACTTGGCCAGACGCACCCAGACACTGGAAAACTGCTGGATAAAATTGGCTTCATTATAATGAATACCATATTCTGCACACAGCGCTTTAATTTTTGGCGCTACTTTGGCATAACGGTTGGCCGGCATATCCGGAAATAAATGGTGCTCAATCTGATGGCTTAAATTTCCACTTAAAATATGCAGCCACTGGGTGCCACTAAAATTACTCGAACCGCGAATCTGGCGGATATACCATTCAGCCCGGCTTTCATTTTCGGTGTTGTCGGCTTCAAAATTTTCCGCATCTTCAGTGAAATGGCCGTTAAAGATCACCGCGGATGCCCACAGGCTGCGAATCACATTGGCGACAGCATTGCCGGCAAAAACCGGAATGGCATTTGGCCCGGCAAGCAGCGGGAAAAAGACATAATCTTTGACCACCTGACGGCGCATTTTCTTTCTTAAACCGGCCGCTTCATCCCAGACCTGTTTCCAGGTTTTGGTTTTATAAACCAGTACATCTTCTAAATGCAGACGTTGCAGCCCCACATACCATTCAAAAAATACCATCAGCTGAATGGCCAGCGGAATATTCATCAAAAAACGCGGTTCCCATTTTTGTGCTTCGCTAACCCGTAGCAAGCCATAGCCGACATCGTGGTCTTTGTCGACAATATTGGTATAGGTGTGATGAATATAGTTATGGGTATATTTCCAGTCGTCTCCGGTGGCAATGGTGTCCCAGTCATAACTGGCACCGTTCAGGGTCGGATCATTCATCCAGTCAAACTGGCCATGCATGACGTTATGACCCAGCTCCATATTTTCAACAATTTTGGATAATCCTAGTAAACCAGTCCCCAATAACCATACTGGCGGAATCCAGCCGCCAAACATCAGCATCCCACGTGAGGCAATTTCACTATAGCGGACAAAATTACGGATTTTATAAATATACTGGGCATCTTTCTCGCCCAGATCGTCCATGACTTCACGGCGGATGGCTTCCACTTTGGCACCAAATTCCTGAATCTGAGCCTCGGTTAAATATTTTGACTTGCTGTTCGGATGTAACGCGGCAGGCATATTCATGTGATGTTCCCTCCAGATTATAAGTTAATCACGACAGGACTGATTGCCTGCGTCACACAAAGTTTGATTTGGGTATTATGGTTATGGTCAATTTCACCGGTCAGCAGATTACGCACGCTGCCGCTGACTTTGGTACAGGAACAGGTATTGCAAATACCCATGCGACAGCCATGGGCCGGTCTTAACCCGGCGGCTTCGGCACTGTCCAGCAAATTGCTGTTGGCCTGAAAATCCTGCTGCGAGCGCAAGAACTGCACCGGCTGCGCCTCCAGAGTTTCATCTGCGGTCATTTGAAAATACTCGGAATGAAACTGCTCGCTTAAATCCAGCTGCTGACAAATCTGCTGGGCGGCCTGCATCATCGAGGCTGAACCACAAGCATAAATATGTCGCTCACCCAGTTGCTCGACCGTGTTTTGCAGTAAGCTCAAAGACAGATGCTGATGCTGTTCTACAGTATTAAAATGATGATATTTAAAATGCGGATACATCAGCGCCAGGGTTTTAATTTCGGCATGGAAGGCATCATCCCGGGTGAAATACAGCAGGTCTATCGGCTGGGTCGAGCTGACCACGGCTTTTTGTAATAAGGAATAAATGGCGGTAATCCCACTGCCCGATGCAATAAAACATAAAGATGGAACTTGTGCCGGCAGTACAAAATTGCCCTGCGGCTGGGACAGCTCCACCACAGCCCCTGCCGGTAACCGGGTCAAAGCATTGGACATTTTACCTTGTCGTTTGATGGCCAGAATCACATCGCCGTTATCGAGCAAAGTGACAATGGAATAGCTGCGCTGCTGGCGGACCCCATTCATCGCCAGCGTGATCAGAATACTTTGTCCGGCCTGAAAACGCTGTGCCTGAAAATTCTGGTTGGGACGTAAATGAATTTTATAAAAGTCTGGACTTAATGCCTGAATTTCAACAACGCAGGCTTTGACTTTTTTCAATGCCCAGACTGGATTTATTTTTTCTGCAATAAAATCAATAAAATCTTCTCGAATCCACTCGGGTTTATACTCTACAGAAGTGCTCATAGCGGCCTCATGATTTTTTCAGTGAACGGATGTTCTTTTTTTAATGTTCATGCCCACTATATAGATTCATGATCTCGATTCCATGTGAATGCAGGACAAAACTTGTCTTTTCCTTATGTTTTAGCTGGTTTTGTCTGACAAGATTCTGCACTTTTTCGGTCCCGACTTCGATGGGAGAAGTTTTATTGTTCTGATTTGCTTTTGTGCAGGCGCAGGATTTTTCATGAAAATGTCGTATGCTTTTGTCAGACTCGGTGAAAATGCCTGATATTTTTGCTGTAATTGCCCCCACATTAGACTTAAGTCCAAAAAAGTCTAAAACCAAAAAAGCCAGAAGTGTCCTTCTGGCTTTTTTAATCTATAGCGTGTAATTAGAAGTTATAGATGGCCACCATATTAATACGGTTATCTTCACCTTTATTACTGCCATTCGTTGCTGCTTCTAAAGCTGTACGTTCACCATAGACATATTCCAGACCTAAGCTAACCGGCTTGATCGGACTATAAAACACGTTGGCCCATGCCTGCCATAAGTCTTTGTTGGCTCTAGTTGCATTAGACTGTGTCTCTGTTGCCGGTGTTGAAGCAATCAAGGCATTTTTATAGTTCTGATCATTATCAAAGCTCATATAGCCATAACCCACTGTGCCGCGCAGTTTTTCATTAAACTTCTGGGTCAGACCGACCGTAATCGAATCAAACTCGCTTTGCTCCAGACCGTTTGCACCCTGGATGGTGCCGGTATTGGCAAAAGACACAAAGCTGCTATCACCCTTCACATGGTAGTAGTCTGCTTTTAAAGTCGTGCTTGGGGTCACATCATATTTAGCGCCCAAGCCCACACCCCACGCCATTTCTTCATCAGAATTGATGCGTTTTTCATGGCCCATGGCACGTGCGCTCACGCTCATGTTATCGGCGAACTGATGATTTAAGCGCGCAGTTAAAGCCGGTAAACGCTGGGTGATGCTGTTATCTTTTGGGTCTTCAGCAGCCACCACCAGATTGGTTTGCGGGCTGAATTTCGCGGTATAACGCACTTGCGGGAAACGTTTAACTGCGCCACCGGCATAGGCCAAAGCATCGACTGTTTCCGGCATATAATCCGGCACTGCAAAGTTTGACCAGGTTTGACCAATTAACCAGTTGGCATAGCTCATATAAGCATGACGGATACGTAAATTATCAAATTTATCACCACCAAGGAAATCTACCTCAATTTTACCGCTCAGGGCTTTGTCACCAGCACCAACCGGTGCTTTAAAGTCCATGCCTAAACGGGTAGCAGAAAGTGTTGATCTTAAACGATCACTACTTTCATTATTGCCTTCTAACGCTACGGCATTAATATGGTTATATGGCAAATCTCGGCTACTGCCCTCAACCTGATAAGAACCATCCATACGGACGTTTCCATACAGGTTAAATTCAGCATTACCCAGCGTCATACCCAAGCCGCGCTTTTCAGTGCTGGCTTTTTGTGCAACAGGTGGTTGTACCGCAGTATTGGCAAGTTGGTTTAAATTCGCTTGAACCGTTTGATTTTGTTGAGCATATTGATGAACAAGTGCTTTCAGTTGTTGCACTTCCTGACGAAGCTGCTCAACTTCCTGGCTGCTTTGCGCATTGGCCATTACACTCATTGTTAAACCGACAGCAATTACTAAAGGTTTGATCATCATTGTTTTCATGGGCACACTTATCCTGTGACTATCCGTTTTTGTCGTTCCTGACAAAGTTTCATTGTTTTAAAGTTTGGCTAGCCTGAAGAACTCAAGCTAGCGGTTTGCTCAGAGATTAATGTGCAGAGCTTTTGACTGCTTTGACATTGCTGTTGGCGAAGCTTTCCTGCTTGGCTTTGGCACCATCTACCGAGACTTTCAGATTTACCATAAAGATCGCTACGGCTGCAATTAGACCAGGGATGGCAATCATCATGAAATTCATCTGGTGTGGCAGGTTTAAAGTCAGCAGTGCACCAGTCAGCACAGGCCCGACAATCGCGCCGATCCGGCCAATTCCAGAGGCCCAACCCATACCGGTTGAACGTACTGTAGTCGGGTAAAACTGTGCGACGAAAGTATATAGTAAAATTTGTGATCCAATGGTGGCTGCACCGGCAATGGCAATTAAGGTATACAGCACTGGCTGTGGACTGTTAAAGCCAAGCAGGATTAGCGCAATTGCCCCCACGGTGAACATAATGGTCAATACCGGTTTCAGATGGAAACGATCTGACAAGGCACCGCCACCAATTGCACCGACCATACCGCCAATATTCAGCGCGAACAGGAACAGCATACTTGCACCGAGTGAATAACCGGCCTGAATCATCAGTTTTGGTAACCAGCTGCCCAATGCATAGACCATTAACAGACACATGAAGAACGCAACCCAGAACATTAAGGTACTGAAGGTACGACCTTGCTGGAACAGTGCACGTAATGGGGCTTCATCACCGGCCATCACTTCATTCAGCACAAACTGGGTATTTGGCGCAATATTCTGTTCTGGAGCAATTTTCTGTACAAAGGTGCGGACCTGTTCTGTTTCACCTTTTTTGGTGAGGAACATCAGGGATTCTGGCAAGAATTTCCACAGCAGCGGTAACAGCAATAATGGTATACCGGCTAGGAAGAACATGATTTTCCAGCCATAATCTGCCACCAGCCATGCACCTAACAAGGCAGAGGTCATCCCGCCAATGGCATAGCCACTGAACATCACGGCAACCAGAGTACTCCGAATCCGTTTTGGTGCGTATTCGGTCATCAGTGCCACCACGTTTGGCATCACACCGCCAATGCCTAAACCGGCAAGGAAACGTAAAATACCAAACTCAATCGGGTTACTGGCAAAAGCACCGAGGAAGGTAAAGCCACTGAAAATGGCCACACAGATCATAATGGTCTTTTTCCGGCCCAGTTTATCGGAGAGCGTTCCGAAACTCATGGCACCGAACATCATCCCGAATAGTGCAGTACTGGCCAATAGCCCTGCCTCTACCGCACCAAGTGACCATTCCTGCATCAATAGTGGTAAAGCCACCCCGTAAATAACCAGGTCATAGCCGTCGAAGATAATAATTAATAAACACCATAAAAGTACGCCCCAGTGAAATGGCGTAAATTTCGCGTTATCAACTACCGTATTGATGTTTACTGAATCTGTTGTATTCACGATAAGCCTCCTGCTTGTGAAACCGTCCAAATTTTTGTAAACAATGACCCAATGCGTTATTTTTGTCCAAAACCGATTGCATATATATTCATACCTAAAAAGTTAGGCGAAAAAATTAGTTTGATAAACAATTGTTTATGTTTTAAACAATCTATCTTTATGTAGGAAATATAAATTAAAGTTTATTTGTAAACTGTGAAACATAAAAAAAGGTCTGAACAAAAGCGCGCCGTTCAGACCTGTTGCAACTTTATCTTTATAAAGGATGGAAAGAGCTAAACTTCAACGCCCTTAAATTACAGTACGATCATATTTAATCGCTTCCAGATCATAGACCTGATAAATACTGTCAAACAGCGAGCGGATATCTTCGCTTTCATCCATACTGCGAATCGCCAGGAAAATCGGGCTTTTAGCAGCATCATCGAGTAAAGGAATATAGTTCAAATGCGGCAACTGTATGGTACGCGCGCTTTCCGGGACTATGCACATGCCTTCACCAGCAGCCACCAGCCCCAAAGCCAGCTGAATTTCACGCACTTCTTTTAAACTGCGTGGCTCCAGACTGTATTCGGAAAACAGTCCGCGCACCTGGGTCGAAAAATTCGGTTTGGGATGGTTTGGATAGAGAAAAATATTTTCTTCGACAATATCTGAAAGGTATATACCCTGCCGCTTTGTTGCAAATAGATGACTGTCATGCACTGCCACCATGAGCGGTTCTTCACGTAATAAAATACGTCGAATGGCCGGATCGGAAATGCGTAAACGACCAAATCCGACATCTATACGACCTTCCTTTAAGGCCTGAATCTGGTTGGTGGTGGTCATTTCAACCAGTTCTATCTTTAAATTAGGATGTTGTTGGCGGAATAAATAGACTATTCTGGGGAGTAAACCATAAAGTAAAGAGCCCACAAAACCAATGGTCACGGTTTTCTCGACCATTCCCACCCGCTTGGTCATGGTTTTGATCTCTTCCGCATTAGACAAAAGTTTTACGGCATGCTGATAGAAAAATTGGCCTGCCGGAGTGGTCTGTAATGGGCGGCTACCGCGCTCAAATAGCTGAATTCCAAGCTCACTTTCCAGATTTTGGATCTGACGGCTTAAAGGTGGTTGCGCAATAAACAGTTTTTCAGCTGCTTTGGTAAAACTCTGTTCTTCTACCACAGCAACAAAGTATCTGAGATGTCTAAGTTCCATACCCTTTCCATACCTTTAGAATATAATAAAATGCCAAAATGATCTTCGACAGTGCGTTTCTATTCTTTTAAGGTATATCACATCAGATGCACAACGCAAGATTGCGAAGAGTAAAGTGATGTATAAATCCATTGAAACCATGCTTGTCGAGATTCCGACCATTCGTCCACACAAAATGGCGGTGGCGACAATGCAGACGCAAACCCTGGTATTGGTAAAGATCTCCACAGACGATGGTTTTGTGGGCTGGGGCGAAGCAACCACAATTGGTGGATTAGGCTACGGTGAAGAAAGCCCAGAAAGCGTAAAAACCAATATTGATACTTACTTCGCACCTTTACTAAAAACATTGGCAGGTTTGAACTTTGCACAAACCATGCGCGCCCTGAAAAAGAATATTAACGGCAACCGTTTTGCCAAATGTGCCATCCAGACTGCTTTACTGGACATTCAGGCACAGCGCCTCGGTTTACCACTGAGTGAAATTCTTGGTGGCCGTTTACGTGACAGCGTTCCTGTGCTTTGGGTATTGGCTTCAGGCAATACTGAAAAAGACATCGCTGAAGCGCAGAAGATGATTGAAATCAAACGTCACAATGTGTTCAAGCTGAAAATCGGCTCTCGTCCGGTTGAAGAAGATGTTGAACACGTGCTGGCAATCAAAAAAGCATTAGGCAAAGACGTTTCTATTCGTGTTGACGTCAACCGTGCCTGGTCAGAGCTTGAAGCCATTAAAGGTATTCAGCTGCTGCAAGATGGCGGTGTTGACCTGATTGAACAACCATGCGACATTGAAAACCTCGATGCGATGCGTCGCCTCACCCGCCGTTTCGATATTGCCATTATGGCAGACGAATCGTTAATGGGTCCAAACAGCGCTTACCAGATTGCCCGTAACAATGGCGCATCAGTTTTCGCAGTGAAAGTTGCACAATCTGGTGGTCTAATCGAAGGATGTGAGGTTGGCAAAATTGCCAAGCTGGCCAATATCGACCTGTACGGCGGCACCATGCTGGAAGGCCCGGTGGGAACCATTGCTTCAGCGCATGTGTTCTCGACTTTTGAAAGCCTGGCTTACGGCACCGAACTGTTTGGTCCATTGCTACTGACGGAAGAAATTTTAAAAACACCATTGCAATATCAAAACTTTGAATTGGTGTTACCAACCACTGCCGGTTTAGGTATTGAACTGGATGAAGACAAGCTTGACCGCTTACGTCGTCAATAAAGGAGCTAGACATGCTTTTTCACGTACGCATGGATGTCAATATTCCACTCGATATGCCAGCTGAACGCGCTAATGAAATTAAAGCCGTTGAAAAGGCATATTCGCAGGAATTACAGCGCCAAGGTAAATGGCGTCATATCTGGCGCATTACAGGCCAGTATTCAAACATCAGTATTTTTGATGTTGAAAGCAACGAAGAACTGCACAACCTGCTGCAAGGTCTGCCGTTGTATCCATACATGAATATTGAAGTGATGGCGCTTAACCGCCACCCATCTTCTGTCCGTGATGATGACACCTGATTCACAGTTCATATCGGTATTTTAAGAATTTAAAGCCGCTATCGGGGTAGCGACTTTAGAAGTCCAAAGGGTAAATAAACAAGGATTGTGGCCAGCCAGATCAGCCAGCCAAACAAGCATTCAGGCAGCCACGACAACTATATACATACATTCAAGGAGTAATTGTATGGATCGTCAAACCATTGAAAATGTAGTTAAAGCTTGTAACGTGGACACTTCAGAAGGTCCAGTAAATGCACGTGTACAACAGGTACTTGTTCGTTTAGTTACAGATTTATTCCAAGCGATTGAAGACTTAGATTTAAGCCAATCAGAAGTTTGGAAAGGTATTGAAACTATCATTGATATTGCAAAAGCTGATGAGTTTGCATTGATGGGTTCTGCTGTAGGTCTTGAACACTTCCTAGACTTACGTGCTGACGAAGCTGACGCGAAAGCAGGCTTGACTGGTGGTACGCCACGTACAATTGAAGGTCCATTGTATGTTGCAGGTGCGCCTGAATCTACTGGTTTTGCTCGTATGGACGATGGTTCTGAAGAAGGCAAAATCCCGACTTTAATCATTGAAGGTACAGTAACTGACACTGACGGCAACATCATTCCTGGTGCTAAAGTTGAAGTATGGCATGCAAACAGCCACGGTAACTATTCATTCTTTGATAAGTCACAAAGCCACTTCAACCTACGTCGCTCAATCTTAGCTGACGAAAAAGGTCAATATGTTGCTCAAACAACTATGCCTGTAGGTTATGGCTTAAACCCTGAAGGTCCACTTCAAGGTGTATTGAACCAAATCTCTCGTCACGGTCAACGTCCAGCTCACGTGCACTACTTCATCTCTGCACCGGGTCACCGTAAATTGACAACTCAATTCAACATTGAGGGTGACAAATACTTATGGGACGACTTCGCATTCGGTACACGTGAAGGTCTGGTAGCCGTTGCTGAAGATGTGACTGATGAAGCTGAAATCGCGCGTCGTGGCTTGAAAGGTCCGTTCAAATACATCCGTTTTGATGTAGTTCTTCAGAAAGATAAAGAAGGTGCTCCTTCTACTGAAGTTGAACGCCGCCGCGCAAGCGCTTAATCATACAGGGAACCGAAATGTCTACTCCCAGACATTTCGGTGACTTACCCAAATTTGGAAAGTCGGAGAACGGACATGCCTCGTATTCCAGTAATTAACACCAGCCATTTAGATCGTATTGACGAATTACTTGTTGAAAACTATGAAACAGGTGAATTTAAGCTACATCGTTCAGTATTTACAGACCAGGCCATTTTTGACCTTGAAATGAAATATATTTTCGAGGGAAACTGGGTGTACTTGGCACATGAAAGCCAAATTCCAAATAACAACGATTATTACACCACTCACATGGGCCGCCAGCCGATCATCATTGCACGTAACCGTAACGGTGAACTGAATGCCATGATCAATGCCTGTTCACACCGTGGTGCACAGCTTTGCCGTTACAAACGCGGTAACAAAGCGACTTATACCTGCCCTTTCCACGGCTGGACTTTCAACAACTCTGGTAAGTTGTTAAAAGTGAAAGACCCTGCCGATGCGGGTTATTCAGACTGCTTCAACCAAGACGGTTCACACGACCTGAAAAAAGTTGCCCGTTTTGAAAACTACAAAGGTTTCTTGTTCGGTAGCTTAAACCCGGATGTTCCACCACTAGAAGAATATCTTGGCGAAGCCACCAAAATTATTGACATGATCGTGGGTCAGTCTGACCAGGGTCTGGAAGTATTACGCGGCTCATCAACCTATACCTATGAAGGTAACTGGAAGCTGACTGCTGAAAACGGTGCCGATGGTTACCACGTGTCTGCAGTACACTGGAACTATGCTGCAACCACTCAACAACGTAAAGAAAAAGAAGCTGGCGACAATATTCGTGCTATGAGTGCAGGTTCATGGGGCAAACAAGGCGGTGGTTCTTACGGCTTTGAAAATGGTCACATGCTACTTTGGACACAATGGGCCAACCCGGAAGACCGTCCAAACTTTGCCAAAAAAGATGAATATACCGAGAAATTCGGTGCGCCAATGGCGAAATGGATGATCGAGCGTTCCCGTAACCTGTGTATCTATCCAAACGTCTACTTCATGGACCAGTTCGGTTCACAGATTCGTGTACTTCGTCCACTGTCTCCAACCAAAACTGAAGTGACCATTTACTGTATCGCTCCTGTCGGTGAAGACGCTGATGCACGTGCACGTCGTATCCGTCAGTATGAAGACTTCTTCAACGCTTCAGGTATGGCAACTCCAGATGACTTGGAAGAGTTCCGTGCATGTCAAGCGGGTTATGCCGGTATTGCCCTGGAATGGAACGACATGAGCCGTGGTGCCAAACACTGGATCCAAGGTCCGGATGATGCGGCTAACGAAATTGGTTTAAAACCAAAACTTTCAGGCATTAAAACTGAAGATGAAGGTTTATACCTTGCTCAACACGAATTCTGGCTCAAACTTATGAAAAAAGCGATTGCTGACGAGAAAGAGCTTGCTGCAACTGAAGGAGAAAACGCATGAGCGCGATTACTTTAGAAAATATTGCTCAATTCCTCTACCGTGAAGCACGTTTTTTAGACGATGAGCAATGGGACGACTGGTTACAGTGCTATGCGCCAAATGCAGAATTCTGGATGCCAGCCTGGGATGACGATGACAAACTGACTGAAGATCCACAGTCTGAAATTTCACTGATCTACTACCCGGATCGTCAAGGTTTGGAAGACCGTGTGTTCCGTATTAAAACTGAACGCTCTTCTGCCACCATGCCGGATACCCGTACCAGCCACAACATCAGCAATATTGAAGTGGTTGAGCAAAACGGTGATTTAGTCACAGTGCGTTTTAACTGGAACACTTTAAGTTTCCGTTACAAAACCAACTACAGCTACTTCGGCATGTCACGTTATGTGATCGATTTCTCTGGCGAAGAACCAAAAATCGTGAACAAGTATGTGGTTCTGAAGAACGACTACATCAACCAAGTAATCGACATTTATCACCTCTAAGACTGTATTGATTTACAGCTAGGTAAAAACCTTTCAGCTAGATGGAATTTTGGCTGAAAGGTCAAGTTTTAAAGATTTCTATAGGATATTCAGCCATGTCAAACCACAATGTTGCACTTCAATTTGAAGATGGCGTTACACGTTTTATTTCTGTTACAGATGGGGAAACACTGTCAGACGCAGCTTACCGTCAAAAGATCAATATTCCTTTGGACTGCCGTGATGGTGCATGTGGAACGTGCCGTGCGTTTTGTGAATCAGGTTCGTATGACATGCCTGAAGAAACTTATATTGAAGATGCATTGACACCAGAAGAAGCTGAACAAGGCTATATTCTTGCATGCCAATGTAAACCAACTTCAGACGCAGTATTCCAAATTCAAGCCACTTCTGATGTATGTAAAACTGAAATTCATGCATTTGAAGGTACATTGGCACGTGTTGAAAACTTATCTGACTCGACTATTACCTTTGATATTCAGTTAGATGAAGGTCAACCAGATATTCACTTCCTTGCAGGTCAATATGTGAATGTGGGTATTCCAGGCACAACAGAAACTCGTTCGTATTCTTTCAGCTCTAAGCCTGGCAACCGCTTAACTGGCTTTGTGGTACGTAACGTACCAAACGGCAAAATGAGCGAATTCTTAAGCCAAAACGCTAAAGCTGGCGACAAAATGACCTTTACGGGTCCATTTGGTAGCTTCTACTTACGTAATGTAGCACGCCCTGTGGTGATGTTAGCGGGTGGTACGGGTATTGCACCATTTATGTCTATGCTGCAAGTGCTTGAAGAAAAAGGTTCTGAGCACCCTGTACGTTTAGTCTTTGGTGTGACCAATGACTTTGACTTGGTTGCAATTGAAAAATTAAACGAACTACAAGAAAAATTCTCTTGGTTCGAGTACCGCACTGTTGTGGCAAATCCAGAATCTGCACACGAGCGTAAAGGTTACGTGACTGGCCATATCGAAAACGAATGGCTCAACGGTGGTGATGTAGACATCTACCTATGTGGTCCAGTGCCAATGGTAGAAGCGGTACGTGGCTGGTTAGATGCAGAAGGTGTTAAACCTGCAAGCTTCCTATTTGAAAAATTCTCTGCCAACTAAGTTTGTTAGACAGTCTAGAAACATAGTCGGAGAATACAATGAATCGCTCAAAAAGATTTGAAAACAAAGTTGTAATCGTGACTGGTGCCGCTCAAGGCATTGGTCGCGGTGTGGCTTTACAAGTGGCTAGCGAAGGCGCACAAGTAGTCATGGCTGACCTTTCTCCTTATGTAGAAGAAGTGTTGGCTGAAATTGAAGAGCTTGGTGGCGATGCTGTTACTGTAAAAGCCAATCTTGAAACTTTTGCAGGTGCAGAATCTGTCGTTGCAAAAGCACTCGATACCTATGGCCGTGTAGATGTACTCATCAACAACGTCGGTGGTGCAATCTGGATGAAACCTTTCCAAGAATTTTCTGAAGAAGAAATTATCAAGGAAGTGAATCGTTCATTGTTCCCAACCCTATGGTGCTGCCGTGCCGTGTTGCCAGAAATGATTAAGAATCAAAAAGGTACGATTGTAAACGTATCTTCTATTGCAACACGTGGTATTAACCGTGTGCCGTATTCGGCTTCAAAAGGTGGTGTGAATGGCTTAACCGCTTCCCTTGCCTTTGAACACGCCAAAGACGGTATTCGCGTCAATGCAATTGCCACAGGCGGCACTGAAGCACCACCACGCAAAGTACCACGTAATGCCAACCCGCTTTCTGAATCAGAACAAGCGTGGATGCAAGAAGTGGTAGATCAAACAATTGATCGTACTTTCTTGGGGCGCTACGGCACCATTCAGGAACAAGTGAATGCGATTTTATTCCTTGCTTCTGATGAATCATCGTACATGACAGGTACGGTTGTACCTGTAGGTGGTGGTGATCAGGGTTAACCTGATCATCTTTTTTGTACAGGATCATTGCCAGACTTGCACGGAGGCAAACAATGAGTCACCTGTTAGATACCTTAAGAAAAGACTGGTCCTTATCAGCCACAGTTGCAGGATTTTTAGCTGTACTGATTTCCTATGCAGGTCCTTTAATCATCTTCTTCCAGGCAGCCCAACAGGCTCAAGTGTCCAATGCCATGATGATTTCATGGATTTGGGGCATTTCTATTGGCGCAGCCGTTGCCGGTATCTTCCTTTCAATTAAATTCAAAGTTCCGGTGGTCACCGCCTGGTCGGCACCCGGAACGGCCTTGCTGGTCACCCTCTTTCCTGATATTTCCCTGAACGAAGCCGTTGCAGCCTACATCACCTCAGCCGTGGTGATTTTCATTATTGGGATTACCGGTTATTTCGACAAATTGCTGGCCTTAATTCCGCAAGCAGTTGCAGCAGGCATGATGGCCGGCATTTTGTGCCAGTTTGGCTTTGGTCTGTTTACCGCCAGTAACAACATGCCGTTTATTGTATTTGGCATGTTGCTGGTGTTCTTACTGGCCAAACGTTTTAGTCCGCGCTATGCCATGCTGTATGTACTATTGACCGGAATTGGCCTGAGCCTGTTGCTCGGCACCATGAATCCGGTCGAAATGAGTTTTAGCCTGGCAGTGCCGCAGTTTATTGCGCCGGAATGGACCTGGAACTCGACCCTTAACCTGGCCTTACCGCTGATTTTAGTCAGCCTGTCTGGTCAGTTTCTACCGGGGATGGCCATTTTAAAGCTCAGTGGCTACGACACGCCGGCTAAACCCATTATTACCACCACCAGTATCGCTTCGCTGGCGGTGGCGTGTGTTGGCGGGATCACTATTGTCCTGGCCTCAATTACCGCCGCGCTGTGCATGGGCAAAGACGCGCATGAACTGAAAGAAAAGCGCTATATCGCCGGGATTGCCAACGGCCTGTTCTACATTTTAGGCGGTTTATTTGCCGGCAGCATTGTGATGCTGTTTAGCCTGCTCCCGAAAGAATTGGTGGCAGCATTGGCCGGTCTGGCACTTCTAGGAGCCATTGGCATCAATTTAAATGCCGCTATGCATCAGGAAAACCAGCGTGACGCAGCACTTATTACCTTCCTGGCAACTGCATCGGGTATGCAGTTTTTAGGTCTCAGCTCAGTTTTTTGGGGAATTTGTCTGGGTATTCTGGCTCATGTCATTTTAAGCAGAACCGGTTTATCAGGACTGACCTCACCTTCAAGCCCAAGCAAAAGCACGGGTCAATGAAGTTTGTTTGACTAGGAAACAACTATGATTGATAAAAGCTCAGCATCTTTAAAAGATGTGCTCTCTCAAATTAAAGATGGTTCAACCATCATGATTGGTGGTTTCGGTACAGCAGGTCAGCCTGCTGAACTGATTGATGGCCTGATTGAACTGGGCATCAAGGATTTGGTCATCGTCAATAACAATGCCGGTAATGGCGACTACGGTTTGGCCAAATTACTCAAAGCAGGCGCTGTACGTAAAATCATCTGCTCGTTCCCTCGTCAGTCTGACTCTTATATTTTTGATGAACTGTATCGTGCTGGCAAAATCGAGCTGGAACTGGTGCCGCAAGGTAACCTGGCTTGCCGTATTCAGGCTGCAGGTATGGGTTTAGGCCCAATCTACACCCCAACTGGCTTTGGTACTTTACTGGCTGAAGGTAAACCGACCTTAAATTACGAAGGCAAAGAATTCGTTCTGGAAAACCCGATTAAAGCCGATTTTGCTTTAATTAAAGCCTACAAAGGCGACCGTTGGGGCAACCTGGTGTACCGTAAATCGGCACGTAACTTTGGCCCGATTATGGCCATGGCGGCAGATGTCACCATTGCACAGGTCGCTGAAGTGGTTGAACTGGGTGAGCTTGATCCTGAGCACATCATCACTCCGGGTATTTTTGTACAACATGTGGTGTCAGTTGCTGCCAAACAGCCTGAACAATCAGCATAAATACGTGAAGGAGAACACGATGAGCTATACCAAATTAACACGTGACCAGATTGCTGAACGCGTTGCCCAAGACATTCCAGATGGTGCCTATGTCAACCTCGGGATTGGCCTGCCAACCAAAATTTCAAACTACCTGCCTGCAGATAAAGATGTATTCCTGCATTCTGAAAACGGTTTATTGGCCTTTGGTCCAAAACCTGCGCCAGGTGAAGAAGATCCGGAACTGATCAATGCCGGTAAAGAATATGTAACCATGCTAACCGGTGGCTGTTTCTTCCATCATGGAGATTCTTTCGCGATGATGCGTGGCGGTCACTTGGACATCGCCGTATTGGGTGCCTTCCAGATTGCAGAAAATGGTGACCTGGCCAACTGGCATACTGGTGCCCCAGATGCAATTCCTGCAGTAGGTGGTGCAATGGACCTTGCAGTTGGTGCCAAGAAAGTCTTTATCACTACCGATCACGTGACTAAAAAAGGCGAGCCGAAAATTGTAGCGGAGCTGAGCTATCCAGCAACTGGCCTGAAATGTGTAGATCGTATTTATACCGACCTGTGCGTGATTGATGTGACTGCTGAAGGCATGAAAGTGATTGAGAAAGTTGACGGTCTGTCATTTGAAGAGCTGCAATCCCTGACCGGTGCGAAGCTGATTGATGCGACACAGGGTTAAGTAATCCCTCCCAACCTCCCTGAGCGAGTTTTAAAGCACGGCTTTAAAAACTCAGCGCAAGCAAGGGAGGAAAAGTCCCCCTTTTTTAAAGGGGGATTTAGGGGGATTAAAAAAGAATTTAGGAAACAGAAAAAATGAAAAACGCATATATCATTGATGCTATTCGCACCCCATTCGGTCGCTACGCAGGTGGACTTGCTCCTGTACGTACAGATGACCTGGGTGCCATTCCCATTCAGGCGCTGATGGAGCGTAACCCAAGTGTTAACTGGGAAAAAGTAGATGACGTGATCTACGGCTGTGCCAACCAGGCCGGCGAAGACAACCGTAACGTGGGTCGTATGTCTGCGCTATTAGCTGGCGTACCGCATCAGGTGCCTGCAACAACTTTAAACCGTTTATGTGGTTCATCACTGGATGCGGTTGCCATGGCGGCGCGTACCATTAAAGCCGGTGAAGCACATCTGATTGTGGCGGGTGGTGTAGAAAGCATGTCACGTGCACCATTTGTGATGGGTAAATCTGAATCTGCCTATGGCCGTAGCCAGAAAATTGAAGACACCACCATGGGCTGGCGCTTCATTAACCCGAAACTGAAAGAAATGTATGGTGTTGAAACCATGCCACAAACTGCAGAAAACGTGGCAGAACAGTTCAACATTAACCGTGAAGATCAGGACAAGTTTGCGTTTGAAAGCCAGCAACGTACCGCTGCCGCACAAGCCAAAGGTTTCTTTAAAAATGAAATCGTACCTGTAGTGATTCCACAGCGTAAAGGCGAACCAGTTGTGGTCGATACCGATGAGCATCCACGTGCATCAACCACGTTAGAAGGTTTGGCCAAGCTAAAACCTGTGGTCAAAGCCGATGGTACTGTGACTGCCGGTAATGCCTCAGGTATTAACGATGGTGCAGCAGCATTATTAATTGCCTCTGATGAAGCGGTAGCGGAATACGGTTTAAAACCACGTGCCAAAATTATTGGTGCAACAGTAGTCGGTGTAGAACCACGCATTATGGGCTTTGGTCCAGCACCAGCCATTAAAAAACTGTTGGCCCAAACCGGTCTGACGTTAGAGCAGATGGATGTGATTGAGCTAAACGAAGCTTTTGCTGCTCAAGCACTGGCGTGTACCCGTGACCTTGGTCTGGAAGATGGTGCCGCGAAAGTGAACCCGAATGGTGGCGCCATTTCACTGGGTCATCCACTCGGTGCATCAGGTGCGCGTCTGGTCACCACGGCCCTGAACCAGCTGGAAGCCACTGGCGGCAAATATGGCCTGTGCTCAATGTGTATTGGTGTCGGTCAAGGCATCGCTTTGATTATTGAACGCGTTTAAAGATACGATAACAAATTAAATTTCCCCTCCCTTTTTTAAAGGGAGGTCGGGAGGGATTCAATGCCAACATTTACATCTCAAGATGCTGAAATTAATTACCAAACCTTTGGTGATGCGACAAAACCTGCGCTGGTATTTTCTAACTCGCTAGGTACCAACTTTAAAATGTGGCAACCGCAAATTGACCACTTCCAGCAGGACTTTTTTGTCATTTGCTATGACACCCGTGGTCACGGCGCATCTTCTGCTCCACAAGGTCCATATACGCTTGACCAGCTCGGCCAAGACGTGGTGAATCTGCTCGATCATTTAAATATTGAAAAAGCAGCCTTCTGTGGGATTTCGATGGGTGGTTTGACCGGTCAGTGGCTGGCAATTAACAAGCCTGAACGTTTTAGCCATGTTGTGGTCTGTAATACAGCCGCTAAAATTGGTCAGGAACAGGCTTGGAATGAGCGTGCCGCACTGGTCCGTGAACAAGGTTTGGCCCCTATTGCATCAACGGCGGCCGGTCGTTGGTTTACCGAACCCTTTATCCAAAGTAACGCAGCAACTGTAGCGACTCTTTCAAACGACCTGGGAGCTGGCAGCCCTGAGGGTTATGCAAGCTGCTGCGAAGCTTTGGCTAAAGCGGATGTACGTGAACAGTTAAAAGACATTCAGGTACCGGTATTCATTGTTGCTGGTCAGCAAGACCCGGTAACAACTGTAGCCGATGGTGAATTTATGCAACAACGCATTGCCAATGCTGAACTGTTTGAAATTAATGCTTCACATATTTCCAATATTGAACAGCCAGAAGCCTTTAATCAGGCGGTGCAGGCGTTTATTCAACGCTAAACCCAGCTCGGTTGAAAGCATTTAAAAAAAGATAATCTCCAGATTATCTTTTTTTGTTTTTAGGCAATTTTTAAAAAGATTGATGATTCTACTGAGATGCCCTGCCCATCTACTTCAACTTTAAGCCGAGATCACCAGCATCGCGGCAATCACCACCAGTACCAAGCCCAGATGATCGGTTCGGGCCAGTTTTTCCTTAAAGAAAAAGGCAGAAATCAGCAAGCTAAATAGAATTTCAATCTGTCCCAAAGTTTTGACCAAGGCCACAGTCTGCATACTCATGGCACTAAACCAGCCAAGGGAGGCCAGAAAACTGCAAATACTCACCTTAAAGGTCAGTCCCAGTCGCTGCCACATCGCCTGTAAGGTATGCCGGCTAAATAGCCCCAAATACAACAACATGCTGATACATTGCAGCCCGATCACAAAACATAATACCCAGCCGGCACGATGTAAAAAGGGTAAATTCTCCAGTTCCAGACTCGCTTCACGCACCAGCAGTGAGGTAATGGCAAAACTGAGACCACTGCCCACCCCAATCGCCAACGTGCTGACAGACAGCTTGGTATTGGCCGGCCCTTTACTGAGTAAAAAGACTGCCACGCCGCCTAATACGACACCAACCCAGCCCAGCAGACTTAAATATTCGCCCAGTAGTGCCACGCCAATTAAAGCCGCCAGAATCGCCTCGCTTTTGGCCAGTCCGACACCAATGGCATAGTTTTTCTGCTTGAACAGCTGCACCATGAGAATGGTGGCCAGAATCTGGCAAAAAGCCGCCACAGCAATATACAGCCAGAATTTCCCGCTAAAGCGAACCGGCGTTGCGGCAGGCTGCTGCAGATATAAAAAACTCAAATAACCGACCGCAAACGGCAAGGCAAAAATAAAGCGTGCCAGCGTGACGCCATAAACGTCGACCGTCATGCTGAGCTGTTTTTGAAAGGCATTGCGCCAGGCCTGCATAAATGCAGCCATCAGGGTAAAAAGAATCCAGGTACTGGCCATGCGGGTATGAAAAATATGATCGGGAATAAGGTTTAATCTACTCCTTTCATGGCGCATATTCGACCATTTTTCATCCATTTACCGTGGCTTTGCTGAATAAATCTCCAATTCTGTCTATTTGCAGCTTTTATGTTCCCTTTAATCCGGAATGCGATGACTGTAAGGCACATGCTTGTGGTTTGCATCCACCTGGTTTTTCGACTCAAAATGAGGCTAAGCGACTGATCGCATCAGGCAACTTTGTAAATCTGCTACAATTTTATAGCGGGTTTCAAATACCCTCCTGACTCAATCTATGTTTAGATAAATGGACGTATCCTGCAGGCTGAGGATCAAGAATGAAGTATTTTGAATGTGCGGTATGCCATCAGCAGATTTTTTTTGGTGCCTCATTTTGTGAATATTGCAAGGCGCCCATTGGCTTTGTTGCCTCCGAAAAAGATATGGGCACCTTTCGTAAGGATAGCGAAAATGAATGGCTCAGCCTGAATGAAAGCTATCATAATCAGAAATTTAAGCCCTGTTTTAATTATAGCCACTATCAGGTCTGCAACTGGATGATTCCCGTCGATGATGAAAATATCTATTGCGAATCCTGCCAGCTTACCCACACCATCCCCAATTTAGATGAACCGGAAAATATCCAGTACTGGCGTTATCTGGAACAGGCTAAACGGCGGTTTTTATATCTGGCGCAGCGCATGAATATTATGCCGCGGCCAAAACGTTCTGAAGATGACCGCTATGGCCTGCGCTATGAATTTTTAATGCCCATGGAAGGCCAACCGGTGCTGACCGGCCACGCCAATGGTCTGATTACCCTCAATGCCATTGAAGCCGATGTGGTTTATCGGGAAACCACGCGCGTAACCATGGGAGAAAACTACCGTACCCTGCTCGGCCATTTTCGCCATGAAAGCGGCCATTATTATTTTGATGTGATGCAAAACCGCCATCCGGAACTGGTCGATGAATTCCGCTACTATTTTGGTGATGAGCGTCAGGATTATGGTATGGCGCTCAAACGCCATTATGAACAAGGCCCGCCCTCCGACTGGCAGGACAGCTATATCAGCACCTATGCCACCACCCATCCCTGGGAAGACTGGGCTGAAACCTGGGCGCATTATCTGCACATGATGGATACCTTGGAAACCGCCTATTTTGCCGGAATCCGGGTGCAAGGTAACGGCCGTACCCTGTCCAATCTGTACTTTACCGAATGCCCGATTGGCGGCAAGGATATTGAACATATTCTAGAAAACTGGATTGCCCTGACCTTTAATCTGAATGCGCTGAATCGCAGTATCGGGCTGGATGATGCCTATCCGTTTAAACTGACCGAGCCAGTAAAAGACAAGCTGCGTTTTATTCACCGGCATGTGCTGGATAAAGCCTTTAAATCCAATCAGGCCAGTCATCCTGCCTAAACTCGCCTTCAATTCCTCGCTTTCAACTCAATGAAATTTGCTACACGATATAGCGTTTACTTAGACCCCATTCGGCTAGAATCCGGCGGTATAAGGCCGATGCGCGATCTGCCTCAAAATGGGCTTCCATGCTTAAATCCAGCGGCAGCTCTTCCGGTTTCTGGCTTTCCACCATGTCCCGATCTTCGGCAAAAATCTGCGCATTAAAATCGTAAACCGCTTGCAGGTCACCGGTGGTATCAAAATTCCGGGTTAAAGGCACAAATAGCCGGGTTTGATTGGCCGATACCGGACAGCAGGCATTTAAGATTTTCAAGATGCCATCATTCGGAAAATAAATGGTCAAGGTCGCTGCAAAGGGTGGATAAACCTCAAACTCACGCGTCCATAAAAAGCCTTCGGGTGCTAAATGCTGCATGCCATGCGGATAATTGCTGACATTGGAAATATAGATACTTTTCAGACCATAGTCAGTGCGTTCGGTATGATATTTCGGTACCACCGGATTGTTCCGATCGGCAAAGGCCTGATGATGCACCCAGGCAAAATGTGCAACATCAATAAAACCTTCTAACTGACGGCCGCTAGAACCGGCAATATCCACACTGGGTGGTAAAATGGATTGATGCTCAGCATCTTCCCAAGTATCCAGCACCGGAAAATTGGCTGCCTGTTCATCCCGCCCGAACAGGCTGGTCCAGACCAGACCATATTTCAGCACCACCGGAAACGTGGTCAGGCTAAAACGCTCCGAAATCTGGGTCAGGTCGGGCTGGGCCGGAATTTTGGTGCATTTGCCGGCCCGGTTATAGTGCAACCCATGGTAAGGACAGACAATTTCATCACCCTCCACCCAGCCTTTGCTTAAAGGCACACCGCGATGCGGGCAAATATCCCGCACCAGCTGGATGTCACCGCTTTCTGTCCGGTACAGCGCCATTTTCACATCCAGTAAAGTCACCTGTTGCGGCTGGCTGCTGACATCCTGAATTCGTGCCACCGGATACCAATGCTGCGCCAGAATATGCCAGTCACTGGCATCAAAGCGGCTGTCATGGGGTTGGGCAAACAGGTTGATTACAGGAATCGCATTCATAGGCTGGCTCACTTTTAAGCTATACAGGGTCAAGAACAAACGAAAATCCGCGGTTTTCTCATGTCGTTTATTGTTAATTTCCTGTTTTAAATTAAGAGCTTCTGCTTTTTCTGTCTATTAGAATGTTTTTGATGATCTGTTCTAAAAATTCGAACACTTTAGTCAAAATTGACCTGAACTGGCGCAGATCTTGCTCTTTTAAAACCTGTCGATATCACGCTGGCCAGGTCTTAAATGGTGAATACCCCATTTTCGCGTTTTTCAGAATATTTTATTGCGGTGGCGCAAACCGGCAGCTTGCGTAAGGCAGCCGAACAGCTGTTTATTTCGGTATCTGCCGTGCATCGACAAATTGTACTGGCCGAGCAGGAACTTGGGATTGCGCTGTTTGAACGTCTGAATCATGGGCTACGGCTGACTTTGGCCGGAGAGTTGCTGTATGCCGATCTATTAAAATGGCACAAAGAATTTCAGCAGACCCGCATCCGTTTTGATGAAATTCAGGGCCTGCATCGTGGCAGCATTGAATTTGGCTTAATTTCAGCGCTCAGCGAAAGTTTTGTGCTGCAGTCGATGCAACACATGAGCCAGCATTATCCCTGGATTGATTTTCTCGTGCATGTGCTGGACAGTGAAAAAGTCGCGCAGATGATTCAGGCCGCGGAGCTGGATTTTGGTCTGCTGCTGAATCCGCAAGCACATCCGCATTTAGAGGTGGTGGCTTTTGTAGAAATTCCGCTGGGTTTTGTGATTCCAGTTAAGCATCCTCTGGCAGAACAAACACCGCTGTATTTTTCCGATACCTTGCCTTATGCCCATTTAATGCCAGCCGCACCACTGATTATTCATGAATATGTCAGCGCGCTGTATAAGCACCATCAGTTTAGTCCGCGTAGCCGCATCGAATGTAATGACATTCGCATGTTAATGTCATTGTTAAAGCAGAATTTGGGGCTGGGGCTAATGAGTTATTTAGATGCACTGCCGCTCCTGGAACATCAAACAGCCATCTTTAAACCGGTTCAGGACAAAGGTTTATATCCACTGACGCTGGCCCTGTGTGTGGCACCGAAACGACAGCTTTCCCGGATTGCGCAAATCATGATGAAACAGTTAACCGAGCAGATGGAGCAGCTGCAACAGCAGATTGCCCAACTTTAAAAAACCGGCTGAATCAAAGGTACTACATTGTCCCGTTGTAAACGGCTGATGCCCTGCACTTTTTGCATTTGATACACCGTGGCCTGAAGTTCCAGCAATTCTTCCGGATGATGGGTCACATAGATCATGCCCAGCTGCAATTCGCGCTGAATGCGTTTTAAAAATGGCAGTATCTGCTGTTTTAACTGCTGATCCAGTCCGCTTAAGGGTTCATCCAGCAGCAATAACTGCGGTGCAGATAATAAAGCCCGGCCAATCGAAACGCGCTGTGCTTCCCCGCCGGATAATTGATGCGCTTTGCGTCGAATCAGCCTGGACAGTTCTAACAGCTCAACAATCTGCTCAAACTCAAATTTACGCTGTGCCAGCGGCTGTAAACCTTCTGCATATCTTAAATTCTGCTCAACATTCAAATGCGGAAATAACAGGGCTTTCTGAAAAATCAGGGCAATTTTACGTTGATGCACAGGCACAAATACCTGCTGCTGGATATCGAGCAGTAAACGGTGATTCAGCACAATCCGGCCCTGTTGCGGCCGTAACAGTCCAGCCAGCAGATGCAAAAAGCTGGTTTTACCAGAGCCGGAGGGCCCCAGAATGCCAACAATCTGCTCTGCACAGGCCAGCTGCAGCTGTAATTTGAACTGCGCATTCTGATAATCGATCTGACAATCCAGCATCAGTTTTGCCCCAATTTACGTTGATATCTGTGCAGAATAAAATAATTGGCCAGTAAGGCGGCAAAAGCCAAGCCGGTGGATAACAGCACCAGACGCATGGCAGCAGCTTCGCCATCAGGCTGTTGAATGAGCGTATAAATAGCGATGGGAATGGTGCGGGTTTCATCCGGGATATTGCCAACAAAGGTAATGGTGGCGCCAAATTCACCCAGACTGCGGCTAAAGCCCAGAATACTGCCCATAAGAATCCCGGGCAGCACCAGCGGTAAGCTAATACTGAAAAAGACTTTCAGCGGCGCAGCCCCAAGTGAGGCTGCCACCTGTTCCAGCTGTGGATTTAACATTTGAACAAAACTAAGAGCGCATTCTCGCTCTTTTAAGGGCGAGTTAGCTCTTTTTTAATGACATGGACTTTTTAGCATTTTTTTCTGACGTTGGTATTCTTTGTTCTTCAATGTATTTTTTCACTA
>NZ_VOXW01000018.1:0-67519 GCF_013420555.1 Acinetobacter sp. Q85-2 | reverse complement strand
AGTATGGAAATGTGAATGCGGAAGTGTAAATCAACGCGATTTAAACTCCGCCAAGAACATACTTGCGCTTGGGCATAAGCGTCTAGCAGTAGGAATCACCCTCCTTTCAGGTGGGTGAGGATGTCAAACCAAATGGAGAATTAAATCTGGGCAGAAACAATCTGGATGGGCGAGTTAAATTCATACACATCGCAGTTGGGACCAGAGCCAATCCGGTCAATCACGGCAAAATCGCTGGGTGCCTCCAGCGTCAGCAGGGGATGATGCCAGGTCCCGGCGCGGTAATTCACGCCTTGTGAACCATCGCTAATAAACGCTTGAAGCTGACTAATGTCTGGCTCATCTGCATTTAAACCCGGTGCCACCACCACCAAAAACGCTTGCCCCTGCATCGGAATAAAAGCCTGCGAGCCTTGAGGATGGCGCTCCAGCATTGCTACCTGAAACGGTATTTGGGTACTCTGGATATTGCGGAAAATACTAATGCCTGCTTGTGCTTCACCAAGAATTTCCGTCATGGCCAGCGCATGATAACGCTCGGTTTGGGCATGGTTAATATGAAAATAGTCATGTCCCTGACAGCTAATCACTTCACCAAAAGGGGCAAAATTGTCCTGGGTCAATGCTTGAATCTGAATGGTATTTTTCATGTTGTTTGAGAGTTCCAGGGCGGGTATTTTTATGGTCATCATCATCCGGTAGAGCTGGAGGTCGCTGTCAGCCTGTGGAGTGGGCCAACAGCGACGCTGGTGCGTTAGTCCACCAGTGTGCCCCAGAGGCGAATCCGGCTGATACCGCCGTCGGGAATCATATTGACCCGGATATGCGAGATTTTATCGTGCTTTAAAATCTGCTCGATAAAGGAATGCACATGGTCCATCTGCATGGGCTGCGCCTCCAGTAAAAATGGCCAGAACATGCTTTGTGGAATCAGTTGCGGATCGGTGGCATCTTCAATGTACACCGCCTGAATCGACACTTCTGCCGGGTAGTTGCCCTTGAAATGGGCAGTGTCGATATCAATTTTTTCAATCTGGCCGGCCTGTCCCAAAGCCAGAATACACCAGTCAAAGCCGGGTGCGCGGCGGCGTTTGGTTTCCCAGCCATCGCCCATATTGATGCCACGACCCGGATTAATCAGGTTCTGTGGATGGCCAAAGTGGGCATCGCTATAGGCAATTACCCGGCCGCCGTTTTCAAGCGCCAGTAAATCCAGTGTACCCTGATGATCTGTGGTCTGAATTTTCACCTCGCCATATACGCGAAAACGTGCCACACCGCCATCGGGGAAAATATTCAGACGCACATGGGTATAGACCGCATCAGAGCTGACTTCAAACAGATGGTGCTGGCTGGGTCCCAAAATACTGTTGGCTAAAAGCGGCTGCCATTTGGCCTGCTCCAGATTACCTTGCGGCGCATAGCAGGCTTCGACACTGGCTGAAGCGGGATAGTTACCGCTAAAAAAGGTGGTATCAATATCCAGCGCCTGAATTTTGCCAGCCACACCTAACTGGACAATGGCCCAGTCATAACCGGCATGGCGCTTGCGGCGGGTTTCCCAGCCGTCCATCCATTTGCCATGATCATCAAATTTATCTTCCACAAATACTGGTGCTGCAAATTGCAGCATACGCTGCGCATCGGCAAAAAAATCATCTGAACATTCAATAACTTTTGCACCAATACGGGTATCTGCCAGGTTGGTTAGTGTTTGAAGCTGGGGCGGTAGGTCAAATGTTGGTGCAATTAAAGTGGCCATAATTCTCTTCCATTTATTGTTCATTCACAGCAGGCACGGCCGTGCATCGAAATCAGGCAGTGGCGCCAGATTTGGCTTGTACAGCAGGCCTATTGCTACGGGTAGAAGCACAGCCTGTGCCAACTTCTGGCCATACGACCCAGGCTAAGCATGAAATGGCACGTTTTTCGCTTCAGCTGTTCAGTTTTGACAGGCAAGCCTTGGGAGGAAAAATGAAAATTACAATTATTGGTGCAGGTATTGGCGGATTAACCACAGGGATTGCACTAAAAAAGTTTGGCCATGAAGTGCGTATTTATGAACAGTCCGAGCAGATTCTTCCGGTGGGTGCGGCTATTTCCCTGTGGTCCAATGGGGTGAAATGCCTGAATTACCTCGGGCTGACCGAGCAGGTGGCCGAGCTGGGCGGGCAGATGGATCATCTGGCCTATGTCGATGGCCTGAGCGGTGATGTGATGACTCAGTTCAGTCTGACACCATTAATTGAAGAAGTCGGGCAGCGTCCGTATCCGGTGTCACGCGCGGAACTGCAAAATATGCTGATGGATGCATTTGGTCGCGAGCACATCTATTTAGGCAAGAAAATGGTGGCGTTACAGGAAGATGGCTCGCAGGTGACGGTCAGCTTTGCCGATGGCACACAGCTACAAACCGAACTGCTGGTCGGGGCCGATGGTACCCACTCTTTAACCCGCGCCTATGTACTGGATGAAACTGTCGCACGCCGTTATGCCGGTTATGTCAACTGGAATGGTCTGGTGGAGGTGTCCGAACAGCTGGCCCCGGCCGACCAGTGGACTACCTTTGTCGGAGAAGGCAAGCGCGCTTCCCTGATGCCGGTGGCCGATCAGCGTTTTTATTTTTTCTTTGATGTGCCGCTAGCGGCCGGACTGGAGAATGACCGCAGCCAGTATAAAACACTGTTAAAACAGTATTTTCAGGGCTGGTGTCCGCAGGTGCAGCAGCTGATAGACTCGATTGATGAACAGCGCACCAATCGCGTGGAAATTCATGATATTGAGCCTTTCGCCAATTTTTATAAAGGCCGGGTGGTGCTAGTGGGAGATGCCGCACATAGCACCACGCCAGATATTGGACAGGGCGGTTGTCAGGCCATGGAAGATGCTATTTATCTGGCACGTGCCTTACAAATTAATACCTTGGGTGTGCAGGATGCCTTAAGCCGCTACCAGAATAAACGCAATGAGCGCGCCAATGAACTGGTGCTGCGCGCGCGTAAACGCTGTGATGTTACGCATATGAAAGACCAGCAGGTGACGGAAGCCTGGTATGCCGAACTGCGCCAAGAGCAGGGGCCACATATCATGAAAGGCATTATCAGCAATATAGTCGGTAATCCGCTGGATTAAACTTTCTGTGCAGGATGCTTTTCAAGAAATACAGGTCAATCGACTGGTGTTGAGGCTGGCTGCTCTGATGCTGGATCCAGAATGAGTTGCATCAGCACCAGATCACGCCATTGTCCGAATTTTCTTCCAACTTGGGGCATATAGCCGCAATGCTGAAAACCTAATTGCTGATGCAAGGCAATTGAACCGCTATTGTCATGGTCAATGGCGGCCACCATCACATGAACCTGATGTGCCTGTGCATGCTGGATTAAGGCCTGCATCAACTGTTTGCCCAAACCCTGCCGGCTGAATTGACGGTCAATAAACACCGAATGTTCGACTGTATGTTTAAAACCGCTGATGCTGCGGAAGGTGGAATAATCGGCATAGCCGACAATTTGTCCGGTGTCCAGATGTTCGGCTACCAGCAGCGGAAAATTCTGTTTTTGTAATTGCTGGAACCAGTGCTGGAAATGTGCCAGATCAAAGGGCTGTTCATTCCAGGTGTTTACATGCTGTAGCACTTCCGGGTTATAAATCGCCTGAATGGCAGCAAGATCGTGTTCGGTGGCAGGACGAAGATGAAAGCGCATAAGCAGTACATCAGGGTAGGAATAAGCGCATTATCATGCCGCTGCGGACATAAAAAAAGCAAGACCGGAGTCCTGCTTTTTTATGTCATGTAAATGACTTAGAAGTGGTATTTCACCAGCGCGCTGACATCATTCTGGTCTTTACCTTTCTGGCCATATTTGTTGTTCCATACTGAGTGTTCAACCCCCACGTATAAACGTGTTTCCGGAGAAATGTGTTTACCCACATTCCATTTGTACTGAGAAGTCCAGTTTAATTCGCTGGCATGCTGAGTACCTTCAGCAGTTGACCAGTCTAGGAAGGCATCAACCAGGAAGTCTTCATTGCCCAGTTTAAATGGTACAGCATAGGTGATGGTCATTTGATAATCATCTTTCGTGCTCTCATTATTAGCACGATAGAAGTTGATGTTCGCATATTGGGTATATGGAATATCTAAAGCAAAGCCGACACCGTATAAGAAGTTATCGAAACCTTCACCGCCTTCCCATGTAGTGGCTACTAATACGTCTTTCACCGGACCAAATGCCAGGTTTTGACCGGTTACTTCGCCTAGGCTTAAACGTGGTGCCAATTCGAAATAGGTAGCTTTAGTATCAGTTTCATCACGGCTACGATCCATGAAGAAAAATACGTCTGCGTATTTTACTTTGGCAGCATACTCAACCGTTAAGGTTGCTTGTTCTTCTGCCTCATAGAAAACCTGTTCATAATTGGTGCCATAAAGACCAGTCAGGCTAAAGTCCTGCCATACTGGCGCCGCTTGCGTTAAGGCAGTAGTGGTTGAGAATGCACAAAGTGCAGCAAGTTGTGTAAGTTTCATAACGGTGTCTTCGTCTTCCCCAAAAAGCGTGTCAAGGATACAGGTTATTAAGCAAAAATAAAGCCAAATTTAACTTTTTATTGGCAATTTTCCGACCAAATTTAGCTGCCACGATAGGTCGAATAGGCAAAAGGACTGATCAGTAACGGGATGTGATAATGCTGTGTCGCCTCCTTAATCTGGAAGTAAATCACCACTTTAGGAAAGAAGCTGTCCAGGCCTTTTTGCTCAAAATAGGCCGCAGTATAAAACTCCAGACTATATGAGCCTTCCGGACAGTCGGCCAAAGCAAAATCGGCGGCTGTGACCCGGCCATCGGCATTGGTTTCGGCTTCGGCCAGCAACTGTTGTTGCTGATTAAATAGCCGGATTTTCACGCCGGTAGCCGGTTGACCCAAATGGGTATCTAAAATATGGGTGCTGATCATGACTGAAGCTCCTGGCTTAAACGCAGTAAGGCAATGTCTGAGAGTTGCTGCTGCACAATGCGCTGTTCAGTGTCGGCATCATTCAGCAGACGATACTGTAAGGCTTGCAGAATATCTTCACTGCTCAAGCCAAAGGCTTTAATCAGGAAAATAAACCCGAATTTTTTTTCATAGGCCAGATTACCCTGTAAAAGTGCCTGCTGGGTGTCGCTATTGAGCTGGACGGCGGCTTGTTCCCGGGCAGAAAAGGCCTGCTCCTGTACCGTGAGTTGCTGCTGCGCCTGTTTTTCGCCAATTCGAGGATGGTTTACTAGGGCGGCCTGAATCTCAGGCCAGCTCCAGTGGCTGGCCTGCTGCCGGGAAAATTCTAAAAGTTGCTCGATACTCTCAAAAGGACGCTGTTGGACAATGGCAGTTGCCCATGCCGGAATGTGTACACATTGCTGCAAGAATTGGTGAATCTCAGCTTCAGGGGCCTGATTAAATTGATCCAGTTGCACAGTAAGGGTCTCATCATTACATTTAATTTTGTTGCTAAAAGTGCAATATCAGTGCCAAATTTCGGTGAAAAGACAATTTTTCACTGAGACGGCTAAAGCTGCACAAGTCCAGTGCGAGTTTTTCTTTATTTGACGGGTTCTGGTGCATGATGGCGATACCAATGCGCAGCAATATCACCGCGGCGGCAAATCCAGACCTGTGGATGCGACTGAATATAGTCCAAAAAGCGTTGCAGGGCTTTAAAGCGTCCCGGGCGCCCCAAAAGACGGCAGTGAATACCAATCGAGAGCATTTTAGGTGCAGTTTCTCCTTCGGCATAAAGCACATCAAAAGCATCTTTCAGGTATTGATAAAACTGCTCGCCGCTATTAAAGCCGGCTGCAGCGGCAAACTTCATGTCATTGCTGTCGAGGGTGTAGGGAATAATTAAATGCGGTCGTGACTGGCCTTGGGCATTGGTCAGCGTCTGCCAGAACGGTAAATCATCGCCATAATAATCACAGTCATACTGAATTTGCGGGAATTCGGCCAGTAACTGGCGGGTATTGGGGCTGTCGCGGCCGGTATACCAGCCAATGGGTGCATGACCAAACAGGGTTTCTAAGACACTGATCGCCTGATCCATATGCTGGCGTTCAGTGGCCATGTCCATGCTCTGATAATGTAGCCAGCGTTGCCCATGCGACACCACATCATAGTCGGCCTGCTGAATGGCCTCGACCACATACGGGTTCCGCGCCAGCGCCATACCGACCCCAAAAATAGTCATCGGTAACTGGCGTCGCTGAAACTCCTGATGAATGCGCCAGAAACCGGCCCGCGAGCCATATTCATACATCGAATCCATCGACATATGTCTGGCCGGAAAGCTGGCCGCACCGACAATTTCAGATAAAAACTGCTCAGAACCGGCATCACCATGTTCAATATGATTTTCGCCGCCTTCCTCATAATTCAGCACAAATTGCACTGCAATACGTGCCTGATTCGGCCACTGCGGATGCGGCGGTTGGCCATGATAGCCAATTAAATCACGTGAATAAGGGGCAGAGCGGATTGAGTCAATCAGTGCCTGACCACGCAAGTAAGCAGTTGTCACAACAGGTTATCCTTTTGCTAATTTTTATCAAATATTGCTTGCATATTTTTGAGTTAGGCCCGATATTCAAAGTATAAGGACACGGTTCTGCAGACTCAAAAGTGTTCATCGTTCAATGTGGAGGGTAGCGTCCAAATTAGGTTGAAGATGTTCAATATGCTGGAAAACAGCAAGCGACAAACGTGCCAAGATAAAATAGTTTTGCACAAAAAAGATTCAGAAAACGAAAGAAAGAGAGGATGAGATTATGAATATTGAAATCCGTACAGATAAGAACATCCAAGGTAGCGAACGATTAATTAGTTACGTACGTGCAGAGCTAAGTGATGAATTTAAACGCCATAGTGAGCGTATTACCCATTTTTCCGTACATTTAAGTGATGAAAACGGGGACAAAGGCGGAGATGATGACATCAAATGTATGATTGAAGCACGCCCGGCCGGCTTGAAGCCTGTGGTGGTCAATCATCGTGGTCATAATGTCGATACCGCAATTCATGGCGCCATTGACCGTTTAAAACGTAGTCTGGAGCATGTCTTTGAGAAAAAAGAACATCCGCGTGGTGGACAGCCGGGTCGAGTTGACCTAGATACCGATGTCGACGAATAAGACAGGTATTGGCTGAAAAGCAGAAAAGCCCCAGTATCGGGGCTTTTTTTATAGCAAATTCATGCGACAAGATTACATTTCGCTTAAACAATTTTCACTGAATTGGGCATAATAGAACGAAATTGATTTGATTGAAGAGAGCTCTCTGCATGTTAACGGCACAACAACAACGCTTGGTGCAAGCCATAGAAGAACTAGATCAGGCCCAAGTGCAACAGCTTCTGGCCGCTGGGCTTGATCCGAATTTTATTGATCCTGAAAAAGGCCCGGTAATTTCAGTCTGGTCTGATGGCCTGTTTCAGTGGTGGGAAGCCATTTGCGAGGCCTATGAGGCGGGCCAGCCGCACAATGAAGCACAAAAACAGCAGGATTTGGCCGTCCATATGGAAATTCTGGACGCGTTAATTCAGGCCAAGGTCAATTTGCATTTGTGGGATGCGGAAGAAGTCTATGGCCCATTATGGGATGCAGCCAGTGCCGCCTGTGCACCTGCGGTAAAGCGTCTGCTTGAAGAAAAAGTCGATCCAAACCGTAAAGATGAAGATGGCCTGACCATTTTGTCATCCATCAGTGATTTATTCTTTGATTGCGACTTTGATGAAATTAACTGGGCTGAAGCCTTGCCTGAAGAACAGCAAACCTTAGAACTGCTCCGTGCCCATGGCGCGAAAATGACCAAAGAATTGGCTTAAAATTGAGATAAACACTATGTCAGCATTGAAATTATTGGGTGTGATGGTGGCGACTGCAGTCAGCAGTCAGGTCTTTGCCGCCGAGTTTGCATTTGACCGTCCGGGTGTGGGCATGAGCACCGGAATTACGCCGGTCGGCCAGTTGGCCTGGGAGCAAGCGCTGGCCAATGCGCACTATCAGAAAACCAAAGATGACAATGGTCTGACGCAGGAAATCACTCAGCTGCACGCCGATACCTTACTGCGTACCGGTCTGGCGGATAATCTGGAATTACAGCTGGGCTGGCAGGGTCCGGGCTGGAGCCGGGTAAAAAGTGCTGGCCAGTCGGTTGAAGAAGATGGGCTGGGGGATGTCAGCATTGGTCTGAAACATGCCATTGATTTAAATGATGAAAAACTGTCGATGGCGGTGCTGGCCGAAGCGCAGATTGCCACCGGGAATGACGGTTTTAGTGCCGAAGAGGATATTTACAGCCTTAGCTCGGCAGTGGCCTACGCCTATAATGATTTGCTTACCACCTCAATTAGCATGCGTTATGAGTGGCAGGACAGCAATTGGGCCTTGCAGGCAGTGCCGGGGATTCAATATCAGCTCAGCGATAAATGGGCCGGCTTCTCCGAGTTTATTTACCGCAAAGCAGAAAGCCAGAAAGTGGAATATGCCTTGGGTTCAGGTCTGATTTATGCCTTAAATGCACGTACCCAGTTGGATGCCAGTGTCGGTGTTGATTTAAATGGCGCTGATAAAAGTTATCATGCCGGTTTAGGTGTGGCCTTCCTGTTCTAAGTGCGCTCTGGTTATGGCGCTGTAGAAAGCGGGGGAGTAGAGTCTCTCGCTGACTGCTAGAGAGCTGCAACTTATTCTGCTTACGGTCTGTTCACAGGCCGTTTTTATATCTGGTTTAGCAGCAGAATTGCTACAGATCTCGACACAGGCGCTGGCAGATCACGCTATCATGATGGTGATGATCACAGCGGATAAGCGCGAGGCCTGTCCGCCCATTAAACTTTAGCTTTTAAGTCGCTTTGTATAGGCTTTGGCGCCATATCCCTTGATCTCATCAGGTGGCACTGCCCAGCGATCGTGAATATTAAAAACAACAACAGGAGGATGAGTCATGATGGAACTGTACATTGCCAACAAGAATTACTCCAGCTGGTCCATGCGGCCGTGGCTGGTCCTTACTGCTTTTGAACTGCCGTTTCGTGAAGTGCTGTTACCTTTTCCTAAAGAACGCGGCACGGGCCATTTTAAACAGGATGTACTGGCAATTAACCCGAATGGCAAGGTACCGGTCTTGGTACATGACGGGCTAATGGTCTGGGATTCACTGGCGATTTGTGAATATTTGGCCGAACAGTTTCCGGAGCGCCAGCTATGGCCGGCTGGTCGGGCACAGCGGGCTCGGGCACGCGCTTTGGCTGCTGAAATGCATAGCGGTTTTCAGGCACTGCGTAACCATTGCGGCATGAATATTCGCGCTGATCTGGCAGAAGTCGGACAGACGTTATGGGCTGAGCAACCTGATTTACGTGACGATGTAGCCCGTGTCTGTCAGATCTGGTCTGAGCGTCCGGACCCAGGCGGTTTTCTCTGTGGTGATTTCTCGATTGCTGATGCCTTTTATGCACCGGTGGTCTGGCGTTTGAAAAGCTATGCGCTGCCCGTGAATGAAGACAGCCAGTATTATATGCAGACCATGCTGCAACATCCGGCAATGCAGGCCTGGGAACAGGCCGCGAAACAGGAACAAGACTGGGTCAATTATCTGGAGCCTTATCAGTCTGAACCATCCTCTAGCTAAGTCTTAAGAGGCTGCTGGTTCCAGCGGCTGATACAGCACCACCTGATTACGGCCATAGGCTTTGGCCTGATACAAAGCCTGATCGGCCTGACTGAGCAGCTTTTCATAAGGGGTATTGTGGTGCGATAAGGCAATCCCGAAGCTGGCGGTAAAATGGATCGGCTGGTTATGTTCATCATACAGCTCAATCTGGGTGATGGCCTGCCGGCAGCGCTCGGCCACCTGTTTGGCCTGGTGCGCAGTGGCCTGTTTCAGGACCAGAATAAATTCTTCGCCACCAAAACGGCCCAGCACATCCTGCTCGCGGATATGGCCGGCCAGCACATGACAGACTTGGACCAAGGCTTCATCGCCTTTATGATGGCCATGCTCATCATTAATCTGCTTAAAATGATCCAGATCGACCAGAATCACTGCATAACTGGGTGCCTGTTTGTGGTTCAGTTGTTCCAGACACTGGTTGATACTGCGCCGGTTAAAGGTATTGGTGAGCGGATCGACCTGACTTAAATGTGCAATCAGCGCCTCCCGATAGCGCCACTGACTCAGCAGAATTTCAAACAGCACCAGGCAGGTCAGCAGAATCGGCACAATAAAAAACAGCATCGACAGCACCCAGAAGCCATTTTTATAAGGAAAGTCGGTTAATAAAAATAAAGGTGCATAGGTTAACTGGCCGAAAAAGCTTAAATAACCGCAGCTGACCAGATACAGTGTGGCCGGAATTAAGGCCGAATAGACAATTCTGCGTTCAAACAGCACCAGACCGACCGTGGGTAGACTGATATAGGTCACCATAGTGGCCGGACTCAGCACCCCGACCAGATAGCCATCGCGGCACAGACTGACCACAAAGGTGGCCACCGCAATATAGGGCATATAGCGCCGGGTCCAGTCCTGTTTGCGAAAGTAGTGGCAGATGCCAATCATGCCAATAAACACGAACAGTCCGAATAAATTAATGACCAGCTGCTGTTTTAACAAGGCCAGATTGACCCAGCGCCACAGTTCCGGGGTGAGTAATACCACACTTTTCCAGATGGCCCAGATCACGTGCATCAGGCTGCCCAGAAACAGCATCAGAATACATTTGTTTAACGTGCTCCAGTTCATCACCACTTCTTTTTCGAGTAAATAACGGGTGACTTTGTATTTAAATGTGGGCACAGCACTGTGCGCAATGCGACTTTTCATGCGTGAATCACGACCCCAAAAATGAGCGTCTAAAGTCTCATTTTTATACAATTATTTTAATAAAACCTAACATATCATGATTTTAGAGAATTGGTAATGGCTATTTTTTGTACTTTTCGGGAAAATATCGTTGCATGGGTGCAACAGTGTGTGTTGTTTAAATCACTTATTTCTATTTTAAACTGCAGTAAAATGGCGCTATTGAAAAAATCACAGTTTAGGATTCTCTCCCATGAAAATTTTGCATATCGACTCGAGTATTTTAGGCGACGCTTCTGTATCACGTCAGTTGTCTAAAGCTATTGTGAACCAGCTACAGGCGAAAAATACAGCGGCCCAAGTTGACTATCTGGATCTGGCTGAACAGACCATTCCGCATTTAACCGCTGAAATTTTAATGGGACAAAATGCCGAGCAAAGCGCTTTAGGCGAACAGATTCTGCAACAATATCTAGATGCTGATGTCGTGGTGGTGGGCGCAGCCATGTATAACTTCGGTCTGCCATCGACTTTAAAAGCCTGGATTGACCGGATTAGCGTGGCAGGTCGTACCTTTAAATACACCGAAAATGGCCCGGTCGGTCTGGCAGGTGACAAGAAAGTGTATATCGCCAGCAGCCGCGGTGGTGTCTATGGCGAACAAAGCCCGGTTGATTTCCAGGAAGCATTCCTGAAAACCGTGTTTAACTTTACCGGTGTCAGTGATATTGAAGTAGTACGTGCTGAAGGGGTTAGCATGAGCGATATTAAAGATCAGGCGATTACTACGGCATTAGACCAGATTGCCAAAATCTAAGCTTTACGGCGCTGCATTAATCACAAAAAAGGTCAGTTTCTACTGACCTTTTTTTATGGTGTTTTAATCTCGGTCCTGCTGATGGGCAAATTCGGCTAAATCGGCCAGCGCCATTTTGGCTTCATCAAACCACGGTGAGAACATAATAAAGTTATGCCACATACCGGTATACAGTTTAAAACTGACCTTCACGCCCGCCTGTTCGGCCTTGTCACGAAAACGCTGCGCATCATCCAGCAGCAGTTCTTTAGAACCCACCTGCACCAAGGTTGGTGGTAAATCGGTTAAATCATCAAATAGCGGCGAAACACGCGGATCACCACGATCGACCGACGGTGGCACATAGTATTGAATCCCGGTTTCCAGAGTTTCAATCGACAATAAGGCATCGTGTTTGCGGTTATAACGAATTGATTCACTGGTCAGGGTTAAATCCAAAAATGGTGAAAGCAGCATGAGGCCGCTGACTTGCGGTAACTGTTCATCACGGATTTTTAAGGCTAAGGCCAGCGCCAGATTGGCGCCGCAGGAATCTCCTGCCAGCAAAATATCTTTGGCCTGTACGCCCTGATCCAGCAGGGTCTGATAGACATCAAAAATTGCTTCTAAGGCTTCCGGGAATGGATTTTCAGGCGCCAGCGGATAATCGATATGAATCACCTGCATCTGGGTGCGGGCGGCCAGTTCAGTCAGAAATGGGCGATGGGTATTTAAAGACCCTAAATAAAAGGCGCCACCGTGAATATAGAAAATCAGCTGGGTGGCTTCATCTTGTGGCTTGATTTCTTCGGCTTTCAGGCCAGCCAGACGTAAAGCGCGGACTTCGACAGTTTTATTGGTCGGAAACAGCCGGCACATCTGTTCGAGGGCGAAACGCAGCGGATTATGCGGTAAATTATATTGGCTTGGCAGGCGGATGGTGGTTTTTAAAAAGCCTTCTGTGAAAATTTGTTTCAATAACGGGTTGATCTTCATTGTTCTTCCATCTTGTTCTTGATTTTGGCCTGTGCTTGCGTATTTACCAACACAATTTACAAGGTTACACTAAATGGTCACATTCAAAAATTGCAAATTTGTAGTGACTTTTTAATACTAAGGCTGTCTAACACTAGACTAGGGAATCAAAAAAAATGAAAAAAATTGCACTGGCATTAGGATTAATGGGTTTAACAGCTTTGGCGAATGCTGCTGATCCGCTAAATGGTACTGTCTGGAAAACAATTGATGACAAAACCAAGCAAGCAAAAGCAACCGTCAAATTTACCGAGCAGAAAAATGGCACGTTAACTGCAACAATTCAGTCCATTTTAACGCCGGGTGAAGAAAATGCCTGTACAAAATGTGAAGGACCTTACAAAAACAAATCCTTGAAAGGTTTAACCATTGTACGTGGTTTAAAGAATTCGGGTGGTACCAACTATGACAGCGGTTCAATTCTGGATCCGCAATCAGGTAAAACCTACAAGTTAAAAGGTCAACTGGCTGATGGCGGGCAGAAATTACAATTGCGTGGCTATATTGGCGTAGCAGCGCTGGGTCGTAACCAGACCTGGGTTCGTGTGAAATAAGCCAGCCAATAGAAACGGATTAAACCAGAAAGCCTGATGCAGATGCATCAGGCTTTTTGATTTTTAACGGATAAGTAAAAGGTAGATAAAAAGAACTTATCCGTTTAAGGCGCGATAGGCGGTTTCATCAAAACCAACAATAAAGCCGTCTGCGGTGGCCAGCACAGGACGTTTGATCAGGCTGTTGTGAGTGCGTAAGGCTTCAATTAAATCTGCTTCGCTGGACAGGGCTTGTGCCTGTTCCGCTTCCGACAGTTTGCGCCAGGTGGTGCCTTTTTTATTCAGAATTTTGTCCTGACCTTCAGCATCCAGCCAGTGTTTTAGCGTTTCTGCATCAATCCCCTGTTTTTTATAATCATGAAATTCATAAGCCAGGCCCAGTTCATTGAGCAGATCAAAGGCTTTTTTCATGGAGTTGCAGTTTTTAATACCATAAATTTTAAGCATAAAGCGGATTCCAGCAAGAAACACAATGCTCAAGAGATTAACCAAAAAATTGGTTTTGCACTATAGCGGGTATAAATATTGAGTTCATGGTTCTGAAATTAAACCGTCATTAAAATGCAACGCTACCGCGCCATAATAGTGGCAGAAAAACAAGACAACACTTGAGAAGAATTATTCGTACTAAGAAAAAAACGAAAAGCAAAGAGCCAATATAAAAAATAAAAGCCCAGATGTAGAAAACCCGCATTTAATCATCCTGATTATGCGGGTCTCACTACAACGTCCGATGTCACATCCTTGAAACAAAGACCATCATGGCTTTGTTTATTTTCATCCTACGGCTTCCTGTCCCTTTGCTGTCATCCTGACACTGTCCCTTTGCCGTGCTGCAATAATGCGCCGATTTAAAAAGCAGATAAAGGTCTGAATGACGACAAAATATGTCGGAAATAAACCTCTATTGAGTGAACAATTGTTCACTCAATAGGAAGGTTTTTAGTTGAGTTTATAATCAATAATCACCGGGGCGTGGTCGCTATACCATTCCTCTTTGTAGACCCAGGCATTGACGGTACGTGCTTTCCAGTCCGGTGAGCAGGCATGATAGTCAATCCGCCAGCCAACGTTCTTGGCACGCGCTTGGCCACGGTTCGACCACCAGGAATACAGTTCGGCTTCTTTGCGCACTTCACGGAAGGTGTCGACATAGCCCAGATCATCATAGATATGATCGAGCCAGGCACGTTCATGCGGTAAACAGCCGGAAGATTTCTGGTTGCCTGACCAGTTTTTAATATCAATACGTTTATGCACGATATTGTAGTCGCCGCAGACAATGATCGATTTATTTTCATCGCGCCATTGTTTCAGGATTTTTGTATATTCTTCGAGGAAGTGGTCTTTACGGGCTTGTGCTTCTTCACCCGATGAACCCGATGGCAGATACAGTGAGCAGATATGCACCGGATAACCCAGCCCTAAATCAAATTCTGCCGTGACAAAACGGCCTTGGGAGTCGGCCAGTTCAAAGCCTAAACCATCCTGAATAGACACAAATGGCAGGCGGCTGTAAATGGCGGTGCCGGCATAACCCGGACGTTCAGCTGCGAACAGATGGGTATACCAGCCTTCCGGTTTGAATTTATCAGTCCACTGCGCATGGGTCAGACGGCTTTCCTGAATGCAGATGACATCAGCCTCTGATTTTTCCATCCACTCCAGCAGGCCTTTACTGACCGAAGAACGCAGGCCATTGACGTTAATTGAAACCACACGAAGAATTTTTTGATCACTCGGATAGCTACTCTTTGGTATCATGCGCAGGTCTTACCTCAATTTATGAATTTTGGAGCACCTCATGTCAACGCAAGCGACATTTAACCCTCAAGCTTTTATCGAACTCGCATTATCACGTGGTGTGCTTAAATTTGGTGAGTTTACTTTAAAATCGGGTCGCGTGAGTCCTTATTTTTTTAATGCCGGTTTATTAAATGATGGCGAAGCCTTGTCATTACTGGCGTCAGGCTATGCAGCCAAGTTAACAGAATGTGAAAATGTTGATGTGATTTTTGGCCCAGCCTATAAAGGCATTCCATTTGTGGCGGCAACGGCGGTGGCTTTATCGCAAAATCATGGTGTGAGCGTGCCTTGGGGCTTTAATCGTAAAGAAGCCAAAGATCATGGTGAAGGTGGTGTATTGGTCGGTGCGTCGGTTGAAGGTAAAAAAGTCTGGATTATTGATGATGTGATTACCGCAGGTACAGCAATTCGTGAAGTGGTGACCATTTTAAAAAATGCGGGTGCCACAATTGCCGGTGTACTGGTCGCGCTAGATCGTCAGGAAAAAGGGCAGGGTGATTTGTCTGCGATTCAAGAAGTTCAAAAAGAGCTAGAAATTCCGGTACATGCCTTAATTACGATGAAAGATTTAATGAATTATCTAGATGCCAAAGGTGAAAAAGAGGCTTTGGCGAAGATGGAAGCCTATCGTGTGAAGTATGGGATCTAATAATTAATACAACGTATTGATTTTTAATAAAGCTCTATCCATGATAGGGCTTTATTTTTATAAAAAACAAAAATGAATCTAGATTGGAATTTAATGATCGCAAGTTTTTCAGCTATTGCTGCAAGTGCAGCATCGATAGCGACTTTTTTGGGTTGGAAAGAAAATAGGGAACTTAGAAAAGTTCAAACCGAACCATTGATAGACATTAAGTTAGAACCTGCTGAGTACAGAATCCATTTTTTACGTTTAAAAATTACAAATGTAGGAAAAGGAGGAGCTCATAACGTAAAAATAAAATTATTTCCTGAACCTTCACTCGATGCTTCTTTTTTAGTTACTGCTCAAAAAGCTATTAAAGTTTTTATGCAAAGAGATTTTATGATTAAGGGAGTCAATTATTTAGCACCGAATGATTCTAAATATACGGACTATCTAAGTTTTACTGGTTTAAATCCTAAAGAGTTAGATAGTGAATACTTCTTTAATCTTATTTTTAATGCTGAGATCAGATATGAGGATTTAAAGGGAAAGAAATATAAGAATACATATAAAATTGATACTTCAGAACTAAAAATTTATAAATTAGGAGAGAGTTTTGAAGAAGCTCTTCCCAAAGCATTAGCAGGAATTCAAAAGTCTTTAGAAAGTATGAGTAAAAATATTAATAGGCAAACTGCATTTTTAGATAAAAAATCAAAAGCAGAAGAAACTCATTGGAATGAATAGGAGCTAAAACAAAAGTTGAATTATATGAGCTATGTAAAACGTCGCAATAAAGAGTTAGATATCGATCAGGATGCATATCTTTTTAAAAAAATAGAACGTAGATTGTCTATTCATGAAGTAAGAAGGAAAAATAAATAACAAAATCATCCTTCCTCACACTTCTTACACTCCAGCATCACCCCTAATTTTTCTTTGCGTCCTTGCTCCGTCATCACCCAGGGCCGGTTCTGCCACGGTGGATTATGCCGCACATGCTGGCCATGACCACAGGCCAGCTCTGCGACCCAATGATTTTCTTCATCTAAATGATATCCCACAATTGGCTGTTGCATGGGCAGCTTCCTGAAATCAGCAAATACAGTGCTGCAAAGCTTTACTCAAATTCAGAAAAACAGGCAGCGAATCTCCGTTATACTCCACATTATAGCAATTTTAAAAGAGCAGTCATTATGCGCGTACTTGTGGTGATGGACCCGATTGAAACGGTGAACCTGAAAAAAGATTCCACCATGGCCATGCTGTGGGCCGCGGCACGTCGGGGTCATGAGCTCGGTTATGCACTACAACAAGATTTATATATTGATCAGGGCAAGGCTTTCGGTCTAATCAGCCCGTTAAAAGTCTTTGAAGATTACAACCATTATTATGAGCTGGGCGAAAAACAAAAAGAATCCATCGCAGCCTATGATGTGGTGCTGATGCGTAAAGACCCGCCATTTGATATGAACTTTGTCTATAGCACCTATATTCTGGAACAGGCAGAGCGCGAAGGAGCGTGGATTATTAACAAGCCGCAAAGCCTGCGTGACTGTAATGAAAAACTGTTTGCGACCCAGTTCCCGGAGCTGCAGGTGCCGACTTTGGTGACCTCTCAGCAAAGCCTGATTCGTGAATTTATTCAGCAACATGGCGATGTGATTGTGAAACCGCTCGATGGGATGGGCGGCATGGGCATTTTCCGTCTGTATCAGAATGGTGTGAATATTGGCTCTACCATTGAAATTCTGACCAATAACGGCACCCAGCCAATTATGGCGCAGCGTTATATTCCGGAAATTGTAGAAGGGGATAAACGCATTTTAATGGTCAATGGCGAGCCAATTCCGTATTGTCTGGCACGTATTCCGCAAAACGGCGAAGTGCGTGGCAACCTGGCCGCTGGTGGTCTGGGTGAAGCACGTCCATTGACCGACAATGACAAGGCAATTGCTGCCAAAGTCGGGCCATTTTTACGTGAAAAAGGTCTGGTATTTGTCGGTCTGGATGTGATTGGTAACTATGTCACTGAAATTAACGTGACCAGTCCAACCTGTATCCGTGAAATTGATGCCCAGTTCGGCACCTCAATTGCCGATACCCTGTTTGATGTACTGGAAGCCGGTCGTTAATCTATCTTTCAAAAGAGTCACCTTGGGTGGCTCTTTTTGTATTCTTAAGCGAGATTTGAGCTTGAAAAACTGCGTTGAGCAAGAAAATTATAGCGATTTTGTAAATCAAAACCAGTCGACATAATTCAGTGAAAAATGCAGGAAACTTAACAATTTCGGTGAATTAATAATAAAACTAGTTTAAACTTTCAAAACTGTTGAAAAAAACAATGAGCCGCTTGGTGAAAAAAAGTAAATAAACTTTCAAGCTCATACGATTGTGATTACAATTGAGCGCTTATAAAGAACTTTCATTAGCCATATTTGGATTGAAGAATTAGACCGTGACTGATGCAGCGCAAACCAAGCCTAAACATGTGATGATGATGGCCGCAGGCACTGGTGGCCATGTGTTCCCAGCCCTAGCCGTGGCAAAAGAACTCCAGCAGCAGGGAATCCATGTGTCCTGGTTAGCAACGCCTACAGGCATGGAAAACCGTTTATTACAAAACCAGAATATTCCGATTTATCAGATTGATATTCAAGGCGTGCGCGGTAACGGGCTGGCACGCAAACTGATGGCGCCTTTTAAAATTCTAAAAGCCACCTTAAGCGCCATGCAGTTAATGAAAAAACACAAAGTAGAGGCTGTCGCCGGCTTTGGTGGCTATGTGGCTGGACCGGGTGGTCTGGCCGCACGTCTGCTTGGTATTCCGGTCATTATTCATGAGCAGAATGCAATTGCCGGCTTTACCAATACCCAGCTGTCGCGTATTGCCAACACTGTTTGTCAGGCGTTCCCGGATACGTTTCCGGCCAGTACTAAAATTGTCACCACTGGCAACCCGGTGCGTAAAGAAATTAGCGCGACTCTCACCCCATCCTGGCGTTATCAGGAACGTGAAAAAGCAGGTTTGCCGCTGCGTATTTTAATTGTTGGCGGCTCTTTGGGCGCGCAGGCACTGAATGAACGTGTCCCTGAAGCCTTAAAACAGCTGAATGTACCTTTAAATGTGTATCATCAGTGTGGGCAAAATCATGCAGACAGCACCCGAGCGCGTTATGCCAACAAGCCGGACAGCTTAACGGTTGAAGTGCAACCCTTTATTGAAGATATGGCACAGGCCTATAGCGATGCCGATCTGATTATCTGCCGGGCCGGCGCACTGACGGTTACGGAAATTGCAACCGCGGGTGTGGCTGCGGTATTTGTGCCCTTGCCAAGCGCTGTGGATGACCATCAGACGGCCAATGCACAATTCCTGGCCAAGACGGGCGCGGCAAAAATCTGTCCGCAAGCCAGCATGACCCCGGACAGCTTAAAAGAACTGTTAATGCCGTTGATGAACCGCCAACTGCTCTCTGAAATGGCCAGCAAGGCGCGTCAACAGGCACAACCTAATGCAACCCAACATGTGGTTGCTTTAATTCAAGATTTGTAAACCGAGTAAACTATGTCTCCATCTATCCCTGCTGATCAAGTAAAAGAACTGATTAAAGTGCCTGAAATGCGTCGTATCAAACATATCCACTTTGTCGGGATTGGCGGCGCCGGGATGTGTGGCATTGCCGAGGTATTAAAAAACCAGGGCTATGATGTTTCCGGTTCAGATATTAAAGCCTCAAAAACCACCGCCCAGCTGGAAGAAAACGGCATTCGGGTGTTTATTGGTCATAGCGCAGACAATATTCAGGGCGCCAATGTACTGGTAGTCTCTACTGCAATTGATCCGGAAAACCCGGAAGTTAAAGCCGCCATCGAGAGCCGTATTCCGGTGGTGCGCCGTGCTGAAATGCTGGGTGAGCTGATGCGTTATCGTCACGGGATTGCCGTGGCCGGGACGCATGGTAAAACCACCACCACCAGTCTGGTTACCTGTATGCTGGCAGAAGAAAATCTGGACCCGACTTACGTGATTGGCGGTTTGCTGAACCGTACCGGGGTTAATGCTGCACTGGGTGCGAGCCGTTATATTGTGGCTGAAGCCGATGAATCAGATGCATCTTTCCTGCATCTGGAGCCAATGGCAGCGATTGTCACCAATATTGATGCCGACCACATGGATACTTATGGCGGCAGCTTTGACAAGCTAAAAGATACCTTTATTGAATTCCTGCACAAACTGCCATTCTATGGTTTGGCAGTGGTTTGTGGTGATGATGCCAACATCCGTGAAATTATGCCGCGCATTGCCCGTCCGGTGCTAACCTACGGCTTTAATGAAGACAATGATATTCGCGCAGTCGATGTTGATCAGGACGGTATGCGTACCCACTTTACCGTATTGCGTAAAGACCGCGAGCCACTGCGTGTTACCGTGAATCAACCAGGTCTGCACAATGTACTGAATGCCTTGGCCGCCATTGGTGTGGCGACGGATGAAGGTGTTTCTGATGGTGCGATTTGCCGTGCACTGGAAGGCTTTAGTGGTGTAGGTCGCCGTTTCCAAGTGCAAGGTGAATTTGAACTGGACGGTGGCAGCATCAAACTGGTCGATGACTACGGTCACCATCCTAAAGAAGTGGAAGCCACCATTAAAGCAGCGCGTCAGAGCCATCCGGACCGCCGTCTGGTGATGTTGTTCCAGCCGCACCGTTTTAGCCGTACCCGTGACTGTTTTGATGACTTTGTTGAAGTGTTATCGCAGGTCGATCAACTGCTGTTGCTGGAAGTGTATCCTGCCGGTGAAAAAGCCATTGTGGGTGCCGACAGTCGCAGTCTGGCACGCAGTATCCGTCTGCGTGGTCAGGTTGAACCGATCCTGATTGATCCGGTTGAAGGCAATCTGGAAACACTGGTACAAAAAGTGTTACAACCGAATGATTTATTATTGACCCAAGGTGCGGGTAATGTAGGAGCAATCTCCATCGAGCTTGCTCAAAATAAATTGTATTTAAAATAATCACCCAAAGTGATATTTGAATTTGGTCGCTCAGTGTAAAGTTTAAGGATATAAACGTGTCAAATGCTTCAAAGTTCGGCAAAGTTGCCGTGTTATTTGGTGGAAAATCTGCCGAGCGTGGGGTGTCTCTGGATAGTGGACAGGCAGTGCTCGATGCGCTGCTGCGCGAAGGCGTTCAGGCAGAAGCGTTTGACCCGAAAGATCGTAGTGTGACCGAACTGGTCAACTATGATCGTGCCTTTATTGTCCTGCACGGCCGCGGCGGTGAAGATGGCCAGATTCAGGGTGTACTGGAATGGCTGAATGTGCCGTATACCGGTACTGGCGTACAGGGTTCAGCCATTGGCATGGACAAGGTCAAAACCAAACAGGTCTGGCAAGGTTCCGAGCTGCCAACAGCGCCGTATCGTATTGTCACCAAAGATTCAAACCCGGCTGATATTGTCGCTGCATTGGGTTTACCACTGATTATCAAGCCGGTACATGAAGGTTCCAGTATTGGCATGAGCAAAGTCGAACGTATTGAAGACTTTGCTGAAGCGATTGCCAAAGCCACCGAGCATGATGCAGTGGTAATGGCCGAAAAATGGATTACCGGTCGCGAATTCACGATTGTATTACTGAATGGTCAGGCCTTGCCGGTGATTCGTCTGGAACCGCCTAAAGATGTGGCGTTCTATGACTATGAAGCCAAATACAACCGTAATGATGTGCAATACGGCATTCCATGTGGCTTAACCGAGTCGGAAGAGCAGCAGTTACAGGTCTTGGCCCTGCGTGCGTTCCAGGCGGTAGGTGCCAGCGGCTGGGGCCGTATTGATGCAATGCAGGATGAACAAGGCAATTTCTGGCTGCTTGAAGTCAACACTGTACCGGGCATGACCAGTCACTCACTGGTGCCAAAAGCCGCGCAGGCGGTGGGCTACAGTTTTGATGCCTTGTGCGTGGCAATTCTTGAACAAACCTTAACGGATGCGACCCACTAAGCCATGGCTCAACTTCCTGCTTCCATGCGCCGTAAACGCGCAGCGATTACCTCGATTCACGATAAGCCACCGACGCGTAAAGAAAAGCTGACGAACCTGGGTGGATGGGTATTGCTGTGCGTGGCGATTGTGGTATTGGCAGCAGGAATCTATGGTCTATATAAAGTCATGACCGATGCACGCGTGGCTGAACTGGACGTGGTCGGTACCCGTTCCAATGCCGAACTGCGCCAGGTCATGACCCATGTTTCGCCAGTAGTCACAGATAACTATTTTACTTCCGATCTGGAACAGATTCGTGATACCGCACTGGAACTGTCCTGGGTCGATCGGGTGGTGGTGTCACGCGCCTGGCCGAATGCCATCCGTTTACGGGTCATGCCACGCCATGCGATTGCGCGCTGGGGCACCGGACGTTTACTCAGTGACAGCGGTGATGTGTTTTCGGAAGTGACACCCAAGAATAATCAGCATCTGCCGTTATTACATGGCCCGATGCATCAGTCCAAAATGATGATGCGTCGCTATAATGAAATTAACCAGTTATTTTTACCGGTGAATCTGCGTTTAAAAGAGTTATATCTCACCGACCGGATGACCTGGTTTATGCAGTTTGATTCTGGCCTGCGGGTGATTGTGGATCAGGATCAGACCATGAGTAAATTGCAGCGTCTGAGTCATCTGGCGCAAAGTGACTTCAAGCCGGTATGGTCCAGGATTTCTGCAATTGACCTGCGTTACCGCAATGGTCTGGCGATCCAGTGGAAAAACTCGGTGGCACCAAAAATTGCCAATGGTCATTTTGTTGTAACGATTGATGACACAAGCATTGCGAATGCAATAGCAGCAAAGCCATAATACTTGGCTTTAAAAATAGAGGCATTAAGCCATTAATTAAACAAACATGTGATGGTAGTAAATAAATGAGTGAAGCTGTTCCCTCGGTTGTTGCGATTGACATTGGGACACACAAAGTTTCAGTTTTGATTGGTAAGGTACACGCGCCAGACAATATCCAAGTGATTGGTATGGCTACCGCTCGTAACCGAGGCATGAATAAAGGAAAAATTGTAAGTCTCGATAAAGTCATTACAGCCATTAAAAATGCCGTTCAAGAAGCAGAAGATATGGCGGAATGCCGGGTGCATTCAGCCTGGATTTCTATTCCAAGTGCAGAATTAAAAAGTTTTTATGCTGCGGGGCGTACCCCGATTGAAAATAGTGACCACACAATTACAACAAGTGAAGTGGTTCGTGCCTTAGATCTGGCCAAAGCCAGCCATTTAACTTCAGATCATTATCTGGTCAGCGCGGTGCCGTTGGGCTTTGATCTGGATGATTCCGGTGAATGGGTACAAAACCCGATCCGTATGTCGGCGCATAGCATGACCGGTCATTATCAGCTGATGATGCTGCCGATTAGCACCATGCAGAATCTGGACCGTGCCTTAAAAGGGGCCAATATTGGTGTAGAAAAAATGGTGGTGTCGCATCTGGCCACCGCTGAAGCCAGTTTACTGAAAGATGAAAAAGAATATGGCGTGTGCCTGGTTGATATTGGCGCCGGTACCACCAATATTGCGGTCTATCTGGATGGTCGTCTGGCGCTGTCACAAACCCTGCAGCGTGGCGGTGAGCATGTGACCCGTGATATCGCGGCGGTATTGCAGACCACCACCGAAGAAGCCGAGCGGATTAAACTGCTTTACGGTTGCGTCGATTTAAAAGTGGTCAAACCTGATCACATGATTCAGATTCAGGGCATTGATGGTCCGCAAACCATCAGCCGGATTGAACTGTCGGAAATTATTATTGCGCGTTATGAAGAAATTTTTGCGCAAATCCGTCAGGAACTGGAAAACAGTGGCGCCATTCATGGCTTATATCATGGTGTGGTGCTGGCTGGTGATGCCTGTCAGATTGAAGGCATGGTCAGTCTGGTACGCCGCACCCTGGGTGTGTCTGCGCATTTGGGCAATCCGCCGGTACAGGTTTATGCCGATGAACCGCATCAGGCTGCCTTGCGCCGTTCGCAGTATGCAACCGCAGCGGGCGTGCTGATGTATAGCCAGAGCTACAGTCAGGACACCATTGTCGAAACCGAAGACCCGGAGACCTTATCGGTCTGGGCGCGTGTAGGTCGTGCCTGGTCAGGACTCAACGAAAAACTGAAATCAATTTTTTAGTTGATTTTTTAGGGAATATTGTTAGGAAGTTGTACGGATTATCGCTTGTACTTGACAAGGCAGCCGTTGGACAGCATTCTTAAAAACAATTTTTTATTAAGATCAAGGCAGTATACGGGCTGAAGTGACTGCCAATTATGAATTAGGAAAGCTAAAGGTCATGGCCTCATTTGAATTTTTTGAAGATGATCAAACCGATAACAACGGTCAAGCCCGTTTCACTGTATTTGGTGTAGGTGGTGCAGGCGGTAACGCCGTACAGCATATGCTGGAATCAGATATCCAGGGTGTGAAATTTGTCTGTGCCAATACCGATAAACAGGCACTGGACCGCATGAATGCACAGTGCAAAATCCAGCTGGGTGAGCAAAGTACCCGTGGTCTGGGCGCAGGGGCTAATCCGCAAGTGGGTCAAACCGCTGCTGAAGAAAGCCGCGAGCTGATTCGCCAGCAGTTAGAAGGCACCGATATGGTGTTTGTGACTGCCGGTATGGGCGGCGGTACCGGTACCGGTGCTGCACCTGTTGTCGCTGAAATTGCCAAAGAAATGGGCATTTTAACTGTCGGTGTCGTAACCACACCGTTTAACTTTGAAGGTAAACGCCGTCTGCAATCTGCGGAAAAAGGCATTGAAGCTTTAGAGCAGCATGTTGATTCCCTGATCATCATTCCAAACCAGCGCTTGTTAAAAGTATTCCGCGACATTTCCATGAAAGATGCCTATAAAAAGGCAGATGACGTGCTGTTAAATGCCGTGCGCAGTATCTTTGATTTAGTGGTACGTCCAGGTCACATCAACCTTGACTTTGCCGATCTGAAAACGGCCATGAGCACTCGTGGTTATGCCATGATGGGTGTCGGTCTGGGTCGTGGTGAAAACCGTGCCCGTCAGGCAGCAGAGCAGGCGATCCGCAGTCCATTACTCGATAACGTGACCATCATGAATGCTAAAGGTATTCTGATTAACGTGACCGGTGGTGATGACGTGACCTTTGGTGAAATTGAAGAAATTACCGATGTTGTCAACCAGATTGTCGATCTGGATGAAGGCCAGGTATTCTACGGTACTGTATTTGATCCGGATGCGCGTGATGAAATCAGCGTGACCGTAATTGCCACCGGTTTGACCCGTAATTCAGCCGATGCGGTTGAGCCAGTCAAGCGTTCTTCAGTGGTGCAGTCTGCACAGGCAACGGCTCAACAGCCGGTTGAAGAAGATGATGTTCCGGCCATTCAGCGTCAGGCAGAGGCAGCGCCAGCCATCAATGCGACTGCAGGCAGCAGCAATAATTCACGTCCAACGCCAATGAGTATTCAGGAATATCTTAAAAATCAACAACGTAAATAATTTTTACGATATAGATTTTTATTCCAGAACTTGTAAAAGGTAGCCAAATGGCTACCTTTTTGTTTTTTATCAATGGCTAAATATGCTAACGTATAGCGGTTTTATATACAGATGAATTGAGAGCATGTTGAAACAACGTACCCTAGAACGTGTCGTGAAAGCGAGTGGTATAGGTCTGCATAGTGGACAGAAAGTCATGATTAACTTTGTGCCGCACCATGCTGACGGGGGAATCGTGTTTCGCCGTATTGACCTGAATCCACCGGTCGATATTCCGGCCGATGCCATGCTGATTCAGGAAGCCTTTATGTGCTCGAATCTGGTTCAGGACAATGCCAAAGTCGGCACCATTGAACACATTATGAGTGCGCTGGCGGGTCTGGGAATTGATAACCTGATTATCGAGGTTTCCGCCTCTGAAGTGCCAATTATGGACGGCAGTGCCGGTCCCTTCATCTATTTATTAATGCAGGGTGGCTTAAAAGAGCAGGATGCGCCAAAAAAATTCATCAAGATTTTAAAACCGGTCGAAGCGCTAATTGATGATAAACGTGCCATTTTCACCCCGCATGACGGTTTCCAGCTCAATTTCACCATCGATTTCGATCATCCCGCCTTTAAAAAAGAATATCAGTCTGCCACCATTGATTTTTCTACCGAAACCTTCGTCTATGAAGTCAGTGAAGCACGCACCTTTGGCTTTATGAAAGATCTGGATTATTTAAAAGCCAACAATCTGGCCTTGGGCGCCAGCCTGGAAAATGCCATTGGGGTCGATGACACCGGTGTGGTCAATGAAGAGGGCCTGCGTTTCTCGGATGAATTTGTTCGTCACAAAATATTAGATGCGGTGGGCGACCTGTATTTGCTCGGTCATCAAATTATTGCGAAATTTGATGGATATAAATCGGGTCATGCACTGAATAACCAGCTCTTACGGAATGTGCAAAAAGATCCAAGCAGCTATGAAATTGTAACATTTGATGACATCAATCAATGTCCAATTCCGTATGTGAGTGTGACATAAGTCATTGTCTTTCCTTGGTGATGTTATAATGTAACATCTAAAAAAGTGAACTAATTCTCGTTTTTATCGGTTTTGTATTTTTTAGATTGGCGCAATGTTACTTTTTATTGCTTGCCAAACGTAACAAAGCTTGGCTAAGCTTAGGGTCGCTCACAAAGTCAGCAGCACCGCGAAGCATTTCCTGGGTTTCTGTACTGAGTGTTCTTGAAGATTTTTCCTGTTTTGGGGGCGTTTGCAACTGCGGTTTTAACCGGACCTGAATCTTGTGTAAATCTTGAAGTTCTGCCAATTGTGATAGCTGAGCAACATACTGTTTTTGCAAATAGGCCAGTTGACTCACCATCGCCTGATTGGTGCCAGTAATGGTAAGAATCCCTTGCTGATAACAAACAACCTGCCAAAGTTCGGGTTGGGGCAACAAGGGTTGAATAATTTGAGTAAGTTTCTGCCAGGCAGCAACTTGCGTTGAGAGAAACGTTAGGTTTCCTGTTTTTATGTGTTTTCTTGTTTGGCGAAAGACGTTACAAGGCTCGGACATACATATTTCCTTCATGTTTATGTCTTAATCTTATGCGCTCCTTTCAGTGAAGATCAAGGAAGAGATCACCAAGGAACTCTGAGTAAGAACAGTTTTTATGAGGTTTTTATGCATACGCGACGTATTTTATTAGCGTTTTCTTTGGCGGCTTCTGCGGCGTCAGTGGCTTTTGCTGATCTGGTTGACTTAAACAGCCAAAATTCATCGACAGACCGTATTGAAGAATTGACCCGCACCCTGGCACAAGGGACCTATAGCGAGTCACAAGACATCAATATTCCGGCGCAAACTGAAATTAATGTCAAACTGCGTGAAAAAACGGTTGAATTAAACAACGAATCTTTAGCGAAAAAATACGGTTCAGCGTCTTCTGCGAAATCTTATAGCGCTAATCCATATAGCTGGTTAGTGGCGCATCCTTTACCCAATGCCCGCGTGAGCTCAAACTATGGCGGTCGTACCATGAATGGTCGTGCTGAACGTCATTCAGGTTTAGATTTAGCAGCGCCAAGCGGCACACCAATTTATGCCACTGGCCCGGGTATCGTAACTAAATCAGGTTGGGGTACAGGTTATGGTCAATATGTTGAAATTAACCATGGCAATGGCTATTTAACGCGTTACGCTCATGCATCACGCTTAATTGCACGTGTCGGCGACCGTGTTGCTGCAGGTGAGCATATTGCAAACGTGGGTTGTACAGGTCGTTGTACCGGTCCTCATTTACATTATGAAGTAGTAAAAGACGGCGTTCGTAAAAACCCATCGACTTACCTGGCAATGCTGCCTTAACAGCTTGCGGCTTTTGCTCAAAAGGCCTAATTTTTGAGCACGTCATGCATTAAGACCTTATAACGATTATATTATCACTCAAAAGAATATTGTCTGTATATTAAACCGCCACTATTGGCGGTTTTTTGTTATTTTGGGTAATAAAACGTCAATAGATATTTTTTCTCGAAATACTAGTCTAAAGTCGTATTCACCGATGGCCATACCTGTAGAAAGCAGAAATATGGTACATATAAACCATATAATTAGGATTCAGGAATGACCGACTATGGCGTATTATGGTGATACCGACGCGCAGGAAACCCAAGAGTGGCAGGACGCGTTTGATTCAGTTTTGCAGCACATGGGAACCGAGCGTGCGGCATTTTTATTAGAAAAACTTTATCAACGGGCAATCGCGAAACACGTTCCCATTCAGCGTCTAAATACGCCTTATTTAAATACCATTTCCGTTGAAGAGCAACCACCAATGCCGGGTGATCAGGATATGGAACGTCGTATCCGCGCCCTGATTCGCTGGAATGCACTGGCAATGGTACTGCGTGCCAACAAAACGGGCGATGACCTTGGTGGTCACCTGGCCAGTTTTGCTTCTTCTGCCACCCTTTATGATGTCGGCTTTAACCATTTCTTCCGTGCCAATAGCGATAACTTTGGCGGCGACATGATCTATTATCAAGGTCACTGTGCTCCGGGTATCTATGCACGTTCTTTCCTTGAAGGCCGTCTGACGGAAGAGCATTTAAATAATTTCCGCCGTGAAGTGGGTGGTAAAGGTCTGCCATCTTACCCACACCCATACCTGATGCCAGACTACTGGCAGTTCCCGACCGTATCCATGGGTCTGGGTCCGATCATGTCAATCTATCAGGCGCATATTCAAAAATACCTGATGAACCGTGGCCTGATCAAAGAAGAAGACCGTAAAGTCTGGGCTTATCTGGGCGATGGCGAGATGGACGAACCGGAAAGCCTGGGTGCAATCTCGCTGGCCGGTCGTGAAAAGCTCGACAACCTGATCTGGGTGGTGAACTGTAACCTGCAGCGTCTGGATGGCCCGGTACGTGGTAACGGTAAAATTATTCAGGAACTGGAATCACTGTTCCGCGGCGCAGGCTGGCGTGTAATTAAAGTGGTCTGGGGCCGTCATTGGGACCCGCTACTGGATAAAGATAAATCTGGCGCGCTGAAAGCAGTGATGGAAGAAGCGGTTGATGGTGACTATCAGCGTTATCAGGTGAAAGGTGGTGCTTACACCCGTGCGCACTTCTTTGGCCGTTATCCGGAAGCTGAAGAGCTGGTGAAAAACTTAAGCGATGAAGATATTGATAATCTGAACCGCGGCGGTCACGACCCGTACAAGGTATTTGCCGCCTATACCGAAGCGACCAAAGCCAAAGGTCAGCCAACCGTGATTCTGGCCAAAACCGTAAAAGGCTATGGTCTGTCTGAAGAAATTGAAGCGGTGAACAAAACTCACCAAATCAAGAAAATGCAGCTTGAATCACTGAAATATGTACGTAACCGTTTCAACCTGCCATTTACTGATGAGCAGCTGGAAGAAGTGCCATTCTATCGTCCAAGTGAAAACTCGCCTGAAATTAAATATATGAAGGCGCGTCGTGAAGCACTGGGCGGCTACTTGCCGGCACGTCGTAAAGACAGCGAGTCTCTCGCGATTCCTGAGCTGTCGGTGTTTGATGCAGTGCTAAAAGGTTCAAACGGTAAAGAACAATCGACCACCATGGTGATGGTGCGCCTGATCTCTGCGCTGTTAAAAGAAAAAGCCATTAAAGACCGCGTGGTGCCAATTGTTCCAGATGAAGCGCGTACCTTCGGTCTGGAAGGTATGTTCCGTCAACTGGGTATTTATGCCGCACATGGCCAGAAATACACTCCGGAAGACCAGGAACAGTTGATGCATTACCGTGAAGCCAAAGACGGTCACATGCTGCAGGAAGGGATTAACGAAGCCGGTGCGATGAGTGCCTGGGCGGCGTTGGCGACCAGTTATTCGACCAATAACCTGCCAATGATTCCGATGTACATGTACTACTCGATGTTTGGTTTCCAGCGAATCGGCGATATTGCCTGGGCAGCCGGTGATGCACAGGCGCAAGGTTTCTTGCTCGGTGCAACCGCAGGCCGTACTACCCTGAACGGTGAAGGTTTACAGCACCAGGACGGTCACTCGCACATTCTGGCCAATACCATTCCAAACTGTGTCTCTTATGACCCATGTTTCGGTTATGAACTGGCGGTTATCGTCCATGACGGTTTACAACGCATGTATGTCAATCAGGAACGTGTATTCTATTACCTGACGGTTATGAACGAGAACTACGAGCATCCTGAAATGCCGCAGGGCGTTGAAGAAGGCATCAAGCGTGGTATGTATCTGCTTGAAGAAGATGAGAAAGCCACGGTTCAGCTTCTTGGTTCCGGCGTGATTCTGCGTGAAGTGATTAAAGCCGCGAAAATCCTGCGTGAGGAATACCAGATTCACTCCAATGTCTACAGCGTGACCAGCTTCAACGAACTGGCGCGTGATGGTATGGCATGCGAAGAATACAACCGTCTGCATCCGCTGGCGGAAGAAGCCAAAGAGCCGTGGGTATCGAAACAGCTGCGTGGTACGGACGGTATTGTGGTATCTGCAACTGACCATATGCGTGCTTATAGCGAACAAATCCGTGCTTATTTGCCAGACAGCCGTCCGTTTGTGGCGCTGGGTACAGATGGTTATGGCCGTTCGGATACACGTGCCAACCTGCGTAGCTACTTTGGTGTCGATGCCGCGCACATTGTGGTGGCGACCTTGAAGAAACTGGCCGATGAAGGCGAAGTTGATGCGCGTCTGGTCAAAGATGCCATTTCAAGCTTTGAGCTGGATACCGACCGTCCGGTCGCGTGGGCACCACAGGCTACGCCTGAGCTGCACGCTGTGGCTGACTACAAAGAGGAGAACTAATCATGCACATTACGACTCCTGATATTGGTGTAGATAAAGCCACCGTGGCTGAAATTCTGGTCAAAGTCGGCGATAGCATCGCGGTCGATGACAGTATTGTGTTGCTGGAATCCGACAAAGCCTCTGTTGAAGTGCCAAGCACTTCAGCCGGGGTGGTGAAAAGCATTCTGGTCAATCAGGGTGATGAAGTCGCAGAAGGCGCGGTGCTGATTGAACTGGAAGCCGAAGATGGAACGTCACAAGCCGTTGAACCACAACTGGCCGATGCACCGCAAAAAACGTCGGAAAACACCCCGACCTCATTGTCTGATCAGGACATTATTGCGGAAGTGAGCAGCCATCAACCTGCAGCCTCACAAAACCAGACAGCAGCGGCTAGCAGTTCTGCAACCGTTGAAGTGAAAGTGCCGGATATTGGTGTAGAAAAAGCGCTGGTTGGTGAAATTCTGGTTCAGGTCGGCGATCAGATTGATGTTGATCAGAGCATTGTGGTGGTGGAATCGGACAAAGCTACAGTAGAAGTGCCAAGTACGGTATCGGGTACCGTGGCTTCTATTGAGATTCAGGTTGGCGATAGCGTCAAAGAAGGCGTGCTGATTCTGACTGTGACCACGGCAGAGGCAGCACCAGCAGCTAAACAGGCGCAAGCTCAAGCCGAACAGCAACTCGCTGCTCAGGCGGTGCCTGAAGCCAAAGCTGAACCAGCAGCCCCAGCTTCTGCAGCACCGGCGGGTGATGTCGAAGTGAAGGTCCCGGATTTAGGGGTTGATAAAGCCGCGGTTGCAGAAATTCTGGTTCAGGTCGGTGATACGGTCGAAAAAGATCAAAGTATTATTGTGGTGGAATCGGACAAGGCCACGGTTGAAGTGCCAAGTACCGCCGCGGGTGTAATCAAGGCGATTCATGTCGAGCTGGGCCAGAATGTGTCAGAAGGCATTGCCTTGGTGACTATTGAGGCGGAAGGTCAGACAGCGCCTGCACCGCAAGCAGCAAAAGCTGAAGCGCCAGCACAAAAAGCCGCACCTGCTGCGCCAGCCGCACAGGCCTCAAGCGCTGTACCGAGTACACATACTGCAGACAAGCTCACCAAAGAGCAAAATGCAGCGAACTCGAAAGTATATGCTGGTCCTGCAGTGCGTAAACTGGCACGTGAACTGGGTGTCATCTTGGCCGATGTCAAAGCTTCCGGTCCACATGCACGGGTCATGAAAGAAGACTTGGTGGCCTATGTGAAGTCGCGTCTGACAGCACCGCAAACTGCTCCGGCGGCCGCAGCGGTGGCAGCAGCACCATCGGGCTTGCCGAAATTGCCAAGTTTCGATGCGTTTGGTGGTGTGGAAGAGAAAGCTTTAACCCGCTTGCAGCAAGTGTCCATTCCGCAGCTGTCTTTAAACAACTACATTCCGCAAGTAACCCAGTTTGATGCAGCAGACATCACCGAACTGGAAGCATGGCGTAATGAGCTGAAAGGCAACTTCAAGAAAGAGGGCATCAGCCTGACCATTATGGCCTTTATCATTAAGGCAGTGGCGTACTTGCTGAAAGAAGAGCGCGAGTTTGCCGGTCACTTGTCTGATGATGGTAAGTCCGTGCTGCTCCGTAATGAAATCCATATGGGGATTGCGGTAGCGACACCAGATGGCCTGACGGTACCGGTACTGCGTAATCCGGATCAAAAATCAATTAAGCAGATTGCAGTTGAATTGGGCGAGCTGGGCCAAAAAGCGCGTGACAAGAAACTGTCACCGAAAGACCTGCAAGGCGCCAACTTTACCATTTCCAGCCTTGGCGCAATTGGTGGTACTGCCTTTACGCCGCTGGTGAATTGGCCGCAAGTGGCAATTCTGGGGATTTCTCCAGCCACCATGCAACCGGTCTGGAATGGCGAAGGCTTTGATCCACGCTTAATGCTGCCGTTGTCGCTGTCTTATGATCACCGTGTGATTAATGGCGCAGATGCAGCCAGATTTACCAACAAGCTGACCAAGCTGCTCAAAGATATCCGGACTTTGTTAATCTAAAACTCCGCTTGGTGTTTCTCTGTGACAGAGAACGTGCAAAGTTGAAAAAACCCTGCTTCGGCAGGGTTTTTGCTTTTGGTACTTGAGTTTTTTCTGTGGCCGATTACAATAACAGCACTTCATTGGGGAGTAGCCGCTTTTTACGCAAAGTAAAAAGGTGATGGTCAACATATTTGCTCAACAGGGCATGGTCATCATAGCAAAGAACCAAAATGCTTTTCTCAAGCTTTCTTTTGTTGGCAAGACCTTTGATTTATCACTCTGCAGATTTGGCTAGCAGGAGGGATAGGTCATTGGTATGTGTGCTAGCCAGAGAAATCCATCATGTATGAATTCCTGATCTCAACTGCAATTGTCGCTTTGGCCGAAATGGGTGATAAAACCCAGCTGTTGGCCCTGTTACTGGCGGCCCGCTTCCGTAAACCGCTGCCAATTCTGCTGGCGATTCTGGCCGCTACCCTGATCAATCACGGTTTATCTGCAGCCTTGGGACAATGGATTACCACCATTTTAAGTCCTGAAATTCTGCGCTGGATTCTGGCACTCGGTTTTATTGGAATGGCGATCTGGATGCTGATTCCGGATCAGCTGGATGATGAAAATGAAAGCATCAACAAATGGCAGAAATACGGAGTGTTTGGTGCCACCTTTATTCTGTTCTTCCTGGCAGAAATTGGCGATAAAACCCAGATTGCAACCGTGGCGCTGGCTGCGCGTTTTGACAGTATTTTCTGGGTGATGATTGGCACCACCTTGGGGATGATGATTGCCAATGCGCCGGCAGTATTTATCGGCAATAAAATGGCAGAGAAATTACCGGTATCCTTGATTCATAAAATTGGTGCACTGATTTTCCTGATTATCGGGGTCAGCACCTTGTTGCAATATTATTTCTTTTAAAGGCTGCTACTGATTTTGGCCCAATCTTCCCGGTTGGGCTTTTTTATGGGCTGAACCTGACCCGTGCTTCTACAAAATAGTTGAAAGTTAAATTGTATATTGATTGTAAGTTGGCGGAATACCCTTTATTTTATAGGGAATTAAAAATTTAATGTAAAGATAAGATTTTTTTGGGGACAAGGTATGGCGTTCGATCGCACCACATCACAAGTATTATTTGATAATGGCACGCATAAATGTATCAGTTTCACCAGTCTGGTCAAAGGTGAGGGCGTACAGGCCAACCAGTTTCTGATTCTGGACAATGACCATGCCGCAGTTCTGGACCCGGGCGGCGATTTGACCTATGTACCGCTAACCATGGAACTGAATAAATATACCCGCCTGACCAATCTGGACTATGTGATGGCATCACATCAGGACCCGGATATTATTACCTCAATGCCGCGCTGGCTGGTGTATACCGATGCCAAAGTGGTGGCTTCGAAATTGTGGGCGCGTTTCTTGCCGCACTTGAACTCGGCCTTTATGAGTGACCGGATGAAAGGCAACTGGCTGGAGCGTCTGATTGAACTGCCAGATCATGGCCAGGTGATTCCATTGGGACAGGCATCCATTGTCGCCATTCCTGCGCATTTTCTGCATTCGGTCGGTAATTTCCAGTTTTATGATCCGGTGGCCAAAATCCTGTTTTCCGGTGATATGGGTGCTTCAATGGTCGAAGATGCGTCCAAGCCGTTAGAAAACTTTGCCGCGCATATTCCAAAAATGAAAGCTTTTCATCAGCGTTATATGTGTGCCAATAAAGTCATCCGTTTATGGGTGAATATGGTGCGTCAAATGGATGTTGAAATGATTGTACCGCAGCATGGTACCGCGTTTGTGGGCAAGGAGCAGATCAACCAGTTCCTGGACTGGATTGAAACGCTGGAATGCGGTGTCGACCTGATGGATGAGTCGGTATTTACCTGTCCGACTTAAGCCAAAAAATCGCGTAAAAAAACTGAAAAAATAACTTGAGTGTAAAAACAACATTTTTTATATTTTCTTCCCCAAAAAAACTCTTTTTTGATGACGAGAATTTTAACAATGTTGTCTCAAGTTGCTTCCTCAGATGCGTGTCTTAGCTGCGGCGCATGCTGCACCTATTTTAGAGTTTCATTTTACTGGGCAGAAGGCATTCCCATGCCTGAGCATTATACCGAACCGGTAAATGCCCTCTATTCATGCATGAAAGGGACCAATCAGGCCAATCCGCGTTGTATTGCGCTGGAGGGAACGGTCGGACAACAGGTCAGCTGCTCTATGTACGAGCAGCGCAGTTCCAGTTGCAAAGAGGTACAGATTGCCGATGAGCAGTGCAATAAGGCACGCCGTGCGCATAACCTGATTCCTTTAGTGCTGGTCGAAGCGGCCAATGATGGCCAGGACCCGGATTTTGACCGGGTCAGTTAAAGACTTCAGCATCCAGATGCTGTTATCGTAGAAAAGCAGGCCATGGCCTGCTTTTTTCATCAGCAAACTCATCCGAATTGTCAGGATGTGCGGAATAAATAATTATTTATGCAATAACAAATGAAATTTATAGCAAGATTTGTTTATAATAGCGCACGGAAATTACCAGTGAGACTGTTATGTTGACCATCGTTCAAGAAGCGCTAACCTTCGATGATGTCTTATTACTCCCTGCCTACTCAACTGTCCTCCCAAAAGATGTCTCTCTAAAGACACGTTTAACTCGCGGCATTAATCTGAATATTCCTCTTGTGTCTGCAGCCATGGATACGGTGACTGAATCCCGTATGGCCATTGCAATGGCGCAAAATGGCGGTATTGGTATCCTGCATAAAAACATGGATATCGCAGCGCAGGCGGCTGAAGTACGTCGTGTGAAAAAATTTGAAGCCGGTATGGTCAAAGACCCGATCACTGTGACCCCAGAAACCACAGTACGTGAACTGATTGCCTTAACCCAAGCCAACAACATCAGCGGTGTGCCTGTGGTGAAAGATGGCAAAGTGGTGGGCATCGTCACTGGTCGTGATACACGCTTTGAAACCAATCTGGAGCAGCCGGTCAGCAACATCATGACTGGTCAGGACCGTCTGGTGACGGTGCGTGAAGGCGAATCAAAAGAAAATATCCAGGCACTGTTGCAACAGCACCGTATTGAAAAAGTACTGGTGGTGGGTGAGAACAACGAACTGCGTGGTTTAATTACGGTCACCGATTTCCGTAAAGCCGAACTTTATCCAAACAGCTGTAAAGATGACCTCGGTCGTTTACGCGTAGGTGCTGCAGTGGGTACCGGTGTAGAAACCCCAAGCCGTGTAGAAGCGCTGGTTGAAGCTGGTGTGGACGTGATTGTAGTCGATACTGCACACGGTCACTCTGCCGGTGTAATTGAACGCGTACGCTGGGTAAAACAGAACTATCCGCAAGTGCAGGTCATTGGTGGTAACATCGCAACGGGTGATGCTGCGCTTGCGTTATTAGATGCCGGTGCAGATGCAGTGAAAGTCGGTATTGGTCCGGGTTCTATCTGTACCACCCGTATTGTGGCCGGTATTGGTATGCCGCAAATCTCGGCGATTGACTCTGTAGCAAATGCATTAAAAGAACAGATTCCATTGATCGCGGATGGTGGTATCCGTTTCTCTGGCGATATGGCCAAAGCGATTGGCGCAGGGGCCAGCACGATTATGGTCGGTTCACTGCTGGCTGGTACTGAAGAAGCACCGGGCGAAGTTGAATTCTTCCAGGGCCGTTATTACAAGGCTTATCGTGGTATGGGTTCATTGGGTGCCATGGCGGGTGCAACCGGTTCTGCAGACCGTTACTTCCAGGACTCTAAAGCCGGTGCTGAAAAGCTGGTGCCAGAAGGTATTGAAGGTCGCGTACCGTACAAAGGCCCAATGGGTAATATCGTGCATCAGATGATGGGTGGTTTACGTTCATCAATGGGTTATACCGGTTCTTCAACCATTGAAGACCTGCGTCAGAATGCCAAATTCGTGAAGATTACTGCAGCCGGTATGTCTGAATCTCACGTGCATGATGTGACCATTACCAAAGAAGCACCGAACTATCGCGTTGGTTGATTTTTGGTAATTCGCCTTATAGAAAAGCCGTCATAAATGTGACGGCTTTTTTAATTTTGGTGTAAAGTAAGCGTGTTGAAACAGGATGATGAAAATCACCATAACCCTATAAGAAGTGAGTAAGACATGAGTTATTTTGGAACCGATGGTATACGTGGCAAGTTTGGGGAGCTTCCAATTACACCAGAGTTTGCATTGAAACTAGGTTTCGCGGCAGGTAAAGTTTTAAAAAAATACAGCAAGAAAAATAAACCGATTGTGGTACTGGGCAAAGATACCCGTCTGTCAGGTTATATTCTGGAATCGGCGCTACAGGCTGGTCTGAACGCTGCCGGTATTTATGTACATTTACTGGGGCCATTGCCGACCCCCGCGATTGCACATTTAACCCGTGCCTTACATGCCAGTCTGGGCATTGTCATTTCTGCATCGCATAACCCGTATTTTGATAACGGGATTAAATTCTTCTCCAGCGAAGGCAAAAAACTGCCGGATGAACTGCAGGAAGCGATTAATCAAGAACTCGAAAATGAAATTCAGATTGAAGATAACGCCAATCTGGGTAAAAGCTTCCGCGTTAAAGACTCTGCCGGACGTTATATCGAATTCTGTAAATCGACCTTTCCTTATCATTTCGATCTGAACCATTTAAAAATTGTGGTGGACTGTGCCAATGGTGCAGCCTATAACGTTGGTCCGGCGGTATTTAAAGAGCTGGGTGCCAAGGTCATTCCGCTATATAACACCCCAGATGGTCTGAATATTAATGAAGATTGTGGTTCGACCCATCCGGAACAGTTACAGCAGGCGGTGGTAGAACATCAGGCGGATTTGGGCATTGCCTTTGATGGCGATGCTGACCGGGTAATTATGGTCGACAAAAATGGTGAGCAGATCACCGGTGATCATATCCTTTATATTCTGGCAACGCAGGCCAAAAACAAACCGGCAGGTATTGCCGGAACTGTCATGAGCAATATGGCACTGGAACTGGCGTTAGAAAAAGCTGGAGTCGAGTTTGTCCGGGCCAAAGTTGGTGACCGCTATGTGTTGCAGGCGCTTGAGGAAAATGGCTGGAATATCGGCGGTGAGCCATCGGGCCATGTCCTGACTCTGGATAAAAGCACCACTGGTGATGCGATTATTGCCGCATTACAGGTCTTAACCGTCATGGTAGAACAGGGTAAAGCCCTGCATGAGCTGGTTGCCGATTTTAAACTGTTCCCGCAAGTGTTGGTAAATGTGCGTTTAGAGGCCATGTTTGACCCATATGCCGTGCCTGCTTTAGTGGAAGAATTTGGCAAAGCAGAAGCACAGCTGCAAGGTCGTGGCCGTATCCTGATTCGTAAGTCAGGCACTGAACCGGTAATTCGTGTAATGGTCGAAGGGGATGACCAGCAGGAAGTCACGTTACTGGCCAACCATCTGGCCGATGCCGTGCGTCATCATGCGATTGCTGCCTAAGGGGAGTATAGATGTCTGATTTAATTAAAGACTTAAGTGAATTACGTTTAAGCTATCAAAAAGGCGAGCTGCATGAGTCAGCCGCTTTGGCTGATCCGCATCAGCAGTTTTTAAACTGGTTTAATCATGCGCTGGAAATCAAGCTGCATGAACCCTATGCCATGTCTTTAGCCACAGCCAATGCGCAGGGCCGTCCGCATGTGCGTACCGTGCTACTGCGCGGTGCAACCGAACTTGGTTATGACTTTTATACCAACTATGACAGCCAGAAAGGCACCGACTTACTGGAAAATCCTTATGCGGAATTGCTGTTTTACTGGCCGGAACTGGAACGCCAGATCCGGATTAGCGGCCGGGTGAGTAAAATTCCTGAGGAGGAGTCGCATCTGTACTATAACAAGCGTCCACGTGATAGCCAGATTGCGGCGCATATCAGCACCCCGCAAAGTGGTGTGATTGCCAGCCGTGAAGCATTGCAACAGCGTTTTGCACAGCTTGCTGCCCAGGTGGGTGAGCAGGATGTACTGAGCAAGCCGGAATTCTGGGGCGGCTATCGTCTGGAACCGGATTATTATGAATTTTGGCAGGGGCGCCCGAATCGTTTACATGACCGTTTGAGTTATGAAAAAACTGATGGGGCATGGACACTGCAACGACTGATGCCTTAAATGTCGAATATACAGATTAAACAACGACCTTTTCTGACACGCCCTGAAAGTTTTCAGGGCGTGACACCGTTAATTGCCCAGATTTTGGCGCGACGTGGTGTGCAATCCGAACAGGAACTGGAACTGAAGCTGAAACACTTGCTGGCGCCGACCATGAAAGGGCTGGATCAGGCCATTCAGCTTCTGGATCGGGCCATTGACGGGCACAAAGAGATTGTCATTGTTGGTGATTATGATGCCGATGGTGCCACCAGTACCGCCTTAATGGTACTGGCCTTGCGTGAATTGGGTGCCAAGGTGCAGTATCTGGTGCCGGACCGGTTTAAATATGGGTATGGCCTGACCCCGGCAATTGCCGATCTGGCCTTTACCCGTTTTCAGCCTGATTTATTAATTACCGTTGATAATGGTATTTCCAGTCATGCCGGCGTGGAACAGGCGCAAGCGCATGGTATGCAGGTTATTATTACCGACCATCACCTGACCACCAAAGCTACACCAGCGGCGGATGCCGTCGTCAATCCGAACCAGCTCGGCTGCGAATTTCCAAGTAAAGCCTTGGCGGGCGTCGGGGTAGCATTTTATGTCTTGGCCAACCTGTCCAGCTATCGTAAAAAACAAGGCAAATCCAGCAGCAACCTGACCCAATATCTGGATCTGGTGGCCTTGGGTACCTATGCCGACGTGGCCAGTCTGGATTATAACAACCGCATTCTGGTCGATGCCGGACTAAAAAAAATCCAGCAACATCTGTGTCGGCCGGGAATTTCAGCACTGCTGGATATAGCCGGACGAGAGGCAGCCAGCCTAAAAGCCCAGGATTTAGGTTTTGTGTTGGGACCACGAATTAATGCCGCGGGCCGAATGGAAACCATGGATATTGGTATTGAATGTCTGCTGGCCAATGATGCACAAACTGCTTATCGCTTCGCTGAACAGTTAAACCAGTTAAATGTAGAGCGTCGTCAGGTTGAAGGGCAGATCAAGCAGGAAGCATTGCAGGAACTGGAAAAAATCCAGCTCGATGCTAGCGAACTGCCTGCGGCCTTAATCATGTTTGAGCCGCACTGGCATCAAGGGGTGATTGGTATTGTCGCAGGTCGGCTGAAAGAACAGTTCCATCGCCCGAGTATTGTGTTTGCGGCTGATGAAGATGGTATTCATATTAAAGGGTCGGCACGTTCCATTGATGGTATTCATATCCGTGATGCGATTGAACAGGTAGCCGAGCAGTATCCGCATCTGGTCAGCCATTTTGGTGGACATGCAGCTGCGGCCGGACTGACCATTCAAAAAGCTCATTTTCAGGAATTTAGGCAGATTTTTGAACAGCTGATTGCCAGCATGGACCCTGAGCTGTTTCAGGCCACCTTATGGACCGATGGTGAATTGCCGGTAGAAGATTTTCATTTAGAAACTGTGCATACCTTGCAGCACTTGGCGCCGTGGGGGCAGAAATTTCCACCGCCAATTTTTGAGGGACAATTTCAGATTGTAGATTATCGCTGGTTAAAAGACAGCCATTTAAAGCTGCGTCTGGCTTTAAATAACGGGCAGGTATTAGATGCAATTGCTTTTAGCGCCAAAGATAAATTTGCATTTGACCCGATGCAGGATAGCGTGCATTTGGTCTATGAGCTGGAACGCAATGAGTTTAATGGCAATGTCAGCTTACAGCTGCGGATTTTACATTTACAACAATAAAAAACCGCTCGAGTGAGCGGTTTTTTACCTTTTAATCGGAATGATTAGAAGCGGTATGCACCACGTACACCGAAGATATCAGTATTGTCACCAAAATCAATTGAGCCTTCTAAGCTAACTTGTTGGTTAAAGAATTTCTTGGCACGAATAGTAAAAACATCCTTACCTTCTAGATCTGAGTCAGAGAATCCTAAGCCAACACTGAAAGTTTTGTCGAGGTATAGGTCTGCACCTAAATTATATGCATCGATATCACCGAAGCTTGCACCACCTTCAAAATTCATGTCGTATTGGCCGACTTGAGTCACATATTTAGCACGTAAAGTTGGGTCAATTTCATCATCTGCATCATCTTGAGAAATGCCAATAAGACCGATCGCAACTAAGAAGCCAGGCACAGGTAAATAACCGACTTCAGCTGTATAACTAGTCTCATCAACAGCATCATTATCAAAATGAGAAATATTGCCGCTCAAATAAAAATCTGAGTTCGGAACAAAGTATTCAATACCTGCATCAATGCCAAACGTGTCTGAATCATCTTGATAGCTTAATGCACCATTTACATTGCTGGCACGGTTTAAGAATGCAGCTTCATTTAGAGGCGAATTTTTGACTTGGACCGAGTTGAAGTAGTAAGTCCCATCAATAGCAAAACCTACATCTGAACCACCTTGGTCACGATCAATAATATCAATTGAGGCTCCAACTTCAGTTTGGTAAGCATGTGCAGTTCCTAGGCCAGCAAGAAGTGCTGTAGCAAGCGCAAGTTTTTTAAGCATTTAGATTTCTCTCTTTGTTATAAGAATATGACTGTTTTATGAACAGTTGTAACAAATTGTACAGTTTATATTCGCCCAGTCAATGTGCAAAAACTACCTAAATGCTTCTTATCAGTGCAAAAAACCCATCCGAAGATGGGTTTTTTTACGATTTATGCGTTTCTATACAGATTAGAAGCGGTATTTTGCTGCTACACCAAAGCGGTTGTAGTCGTTGCTACCTGCTTCACCGAAACCGACACGACCTTCAAGGCTGACTTGCTGGTTAATGAACTTACGTGCATTGATACCGAATTCGCTGCGATCCGTAATATCATTGTTGTGATAATCAGCACCGACACTGAAGGTTTTGTCAATGAAATAATCTGCTGCCAGATTGTATTCGTCTAGATCACCAAAAGCTGCACCTGCTTCCAGGTTAATGTCTTTACCATTGCTTAAAGTGGTGACATATTTGGCACGTAAGGTAGGGTCTACACCATCATCATTGTCGTTATCCCAACCTTTTACACCCGCTGCAATCAATAGACCTGGAGCTGGTAAATAACCAACTTCTACACCGTAAGTAGTTAAATCGTTATCAATCTCATCATTATCTTGCAGATCATGACCATTCACGTTACCGCTCAGGTAAAAGTCAGAATTCGGTACGAAATACTCTGCACCTACGCCATAACGATGCGCTTCACTGTCACCAATCTCATTATATTGATAGTGAGCATTTACGTTACTGGCACGATCAAGGAAAGCTGCCTCTGCTAATGGTGCATTACGTGTTTGAACTGGATTGAAGTAATATGTACCATCAACACCGAAAGAGCCACTGGTTCCACCGTTATCAGGATCAAATACGCCTGCTGATGCACCAATTTCAGCTTGGTATGCGTTCGCAGTACCAGTGATAGCCAAAGCTGAAAGTAGGGCTGATGCGATTGCTAATTTTTTCATGGAAATTACCCCTCTGAAATCTGGTTAACAGTTAAACTTTTTGTTACAACTTTTAGTCTAGGCTAAAAAATTTCAGCGTCAATCATCAGAAAGTTACCGCATTGTTTCAGTCGTAAGTTTGTGTAATGATTCGATCTTAAGTTATTGAAATAAAAATGAAATAATTAAATGTTTTGTTTTATTAAAACTATGTAGATTTTGTGAATTTTCTAAATATTGACTATAAAATCATCAAATATGTGTCAGTTCTCCTTCAACGCTAGAGCAAATGGAAATTGCAGATCTAAATATTTCAGGCAAATTTAAGCTGAATATGCGTAGGCAATGGCCGTCTAAGTTTATATCCATCATTTTAGCTGCGCGGATGCAGGCGCCTCTTACTCCTGATTGGCTCTATGCTACAATACACGGGTTTTATCGATATTTTTTTGAGAGCATTCACGTGGAAATTAATCCTTATCTAAACCAGCTAAAAGACTTGAACGAACGTGGTCAAACACTACGGGGGTATCTTTGACTACGATCTTAAAAAAGAGCGTTTAGAAGAAGTTCTCCGTGAATTGGAAGATCCGGCCATCTGGAATGACCAGAACCGCGCCCAAGCCATGGCCAAAGAAAAAGGCGAGCTTGAGAACGTTCTGAATGTATTAGACGGTCTGGCAACACAGCTCGAAGATGCGCAGGCAATGCTGGATCTGGCGGTGGAAGCCGATGAAGAAGCCATGCTGGAAGATGTGCAGGCCGAATTGAGCGCCGCTGAAGAAGAGTTGGCAAAACTTGAATTCCGCCGGATGTTTAACAATCCAATGGACCCGAACCCGTGCTATGTTGAAATTCAGGCCGGTTCTGGCGGTACCGAAGCACAAGACTGGGCTTCAATGCTACTGCGTATGTATATGCGCTGGATTGAGCGTCATGGCTTTAAGGCCGAGCTGATGGAAGAATCAGACGGTGATGTGGCCGGGATTAAATCTGCGACTATTCGTGTAGAAGGCGAGTATGCTTATGGCTGGTTGCGGACTGAATCGGGTGTCCATCGTTTGGTGCGTAAGTCACCATTTGACTCGGGTAACCGCCGTCATACGTCATTCTCTGCAGTGTTCGTTTCACCTGAAGTAGATGACAATATTGAAATTGAAATCAATCCGTCAGATGTCCGTACCGATACCTATCGTGCATCGGGTGCTGGTGGTCAGCACATTAACAAAACTGACTCTGCCGTGCGTTTAACCCACATTCCAACCGGTATTGTGGTGGCCTGTCAGAACCAGCGTTCACAACATGCCAACCGTGACCATGCCTGGAAACAGTTACGTGCCAAACTCTATGAACTGGAGATGAACAAACGTAACGAAGCTGCGCAAGCGCTTGAAGATTCCAAGTCAGATATCGGCTGGGGCAGCCAGATCCGTTCTTATGTATTGGATGACTCGCGGATTAAAGACCTGCGTACCGGTGTCGAAAACTCCAACACAGGTGCAGTGCTGGACGGTGATCTGGACAAATTTATTGAAGCGAGCTTAAAGCAGGGGCTTTAAGCCGCTGGCAATAAGAAAGTATCAACAACAAGGCACTAGCAGTGTAAAACTAATATATCTAAAAAAATCGATATATAAATCGAAAAAATACGATATATTGGATAAGAACACTGAATAGTGCTTTGTTGCGTTCCTTGAACACAGCCTGATGCGACGTGCCTGAATTATGGATATTGATTTAATTTTTAAAGCCTTAGCCAATCCGACGCGCCGACAAATCTTGCTCTGGTTAAAACATCCGGAACAGTTTTTGTCAGAAGAGCAGTGCGGCGGCTTTCAACGTGGCGTCTGTGCCGGCAATATCGAAAAACTCGGTAAGGTGTCGCAGTCAACCATGTCCAATCATTTATCTGTGTTACAGCAGGCCGGTTTAATTCAGGCTGAAAAACATGGTCAATGGTCCTATTTCTCCCGCAACGAAGCCCTGATTCAGCAATATATTGAATTTTTAGAAAGCTCACTCTAAGACAAAACAGCATCTGTTTGGTCGCGTGCAGCTACAGAGGCATCTATGGCAGAACTGAATACTCCCTTAACCCTGGGTCAACTCCAGTTAAAAAATCGTGTGGTGATGGCACCCTTAACCCGTAGTCGGGCTACGGATGATCGCGTTCCGACGGCATTAATGGCGGAATATTATGCCCAGCGTGCCAGCGCCGGTCTGATTATTTCTGAAGCCACAGTCATTTCTGAAGAAGCCAATGGCTATTTAAATACTCCGGGCCTGTTTAGCGATGCTCAGGTTGAAGGCTGGAAGCGGGTCACCCATGCAGTGCATGAGCGCGGAAGTTTAATTGTGGCGCAGTTATGGCATGTGGGCCGGGTGTCGCATCCCGATTTACTTCAAGGCGAAACGCCAGTGTCTGCCAGCGCTGTGCAACAGGCTGGTCATGTCAGCTTGCTGCGTCCAAAACGTCCTTATGTGCTGCCACGTCCGCTAGAAATTGCTGAAATTCACGCGATTACTGCGCAATATAAACAGGCGGCGATACGTGCCAAAGACGCCGGTTTTGACGGGGTAGAACTGCACGCGGCCAATGGCTATTTAATTGACCAGTTCCTGCAAAGCAAGACCAACCAGCGTGAAGATCAGTATGGCGGTTCAGTTGAAAACCGTGCCCGTTTCTTGCTGGAAGTGGTGGATGCCTTGATTGAGGTCTGGGGTGCCGGTCGTGTGGGTGTACACCTTGCACCGCGCGGTGATGAGCATGATATGGGCGATGATGATCCACGTGAAACATTTGGCTATGTGATGCAGGAATTGGGTAAACGTCAGATCGCGTTTTTCTTTACCCGTGAATATTTGGCAGAAGACAGTATTTCCGAGTATATGAAACAGCGTTCAGGTGGTGTTCCCTACATTGCCAATATGCGTTTAAGCCGTGCCGATGCGATTGCACTGCTGGCTTCAGGCAAAGCCGATGCCGTGTCTTTTGGTAAGGCTTATATTGCCAACCCGGATTTATATGAACGTCTGCTGGATGATGCACCGCTAAATGATTTGCAGCTAGAGACCATGATTGGGGTGCAGGGTGCAGCAGGCTATACCGATTATCCAACTCTGGCTGAAAGCGTGGTGAATGCCGACTAAAGCAGCCGCGTTGTTGCTTTGCTTTTTTATTTGGAGCCATATCCATTAACATGCGGATAGGGCTCTGTTATATTCTCAGGGCAAAAAATCAGTTTGAGGCATCTCTTTGGCTACTCCGTTTTGGTATAACGCAGCGTTATCTGTTCTAAAACCGTTGTATCGGTCGCGTATTAAAAAGCGGGCCGAGAGTGAAGCGCAGTATCAGCAGGAAATTGTAGAGCGTTTCGGGCCATTTCAGCCGCCGAAAAATCTGCAGGCGATCTGGTTTCATGTGGTCTCGGTGGGGGAAACCAACGCGGCCCAGCCTTTAATTGAACATTATTTAAAAGCCGGTCATCCGGTGCTGGTCACCAACACCACCAAAACCGGACAGGCACGGGCTAAATCTCTCTTTTTAAAAGCACCGTATGAGGCGCTGTTTCAGGCAGTGTATTTACCAGCTGACCAGAAACATCTGATTCGGGATTTTTATCAGAAATATCAGCCGAAATTATTGCTGTTGATGGAAACCGAGCTGTGGCCGAACCTGATTGATCAGGCCCAAAACTTCCATGTGCCATGCCTGTTGCTAAATGCACGGCTGTCTGAAAAATCGGCCAAAGGCTATGCCAAAGTCTCCGGCCTGACCCGGGCGATGTTGCAGGGTTTGACGCAGCTGTTGGTGCAAGATCAGGCCTCACATAGCCGCTTTGTGGCACTGGGTGCAGTTGCTGAACAGACCCAGGTGGTAGGCAGTGTTAAATTTGATATTAGTGCACCGCCGGCCTTTATTGAACAGGCCAACATGTTGCAGCAGGACTGGCAGCTGGCAGGTCGTAAAGTGATCACCCTGGCCAGCACCCATGCACCGGAAGAAAAAGACGTGCTGGCCGCGTTAAAACCAGCCCTGATGGCAGATCCGGCGCTGGTTTGTATTGTGGTACCGCGCCATCCGGAACGTTTTGATGAGGTCTTTCACGCGGCACAGGCTTTGGATTTGCGTACCCAACGCCGCAGTTTGGGACAAACTATTGAAGCGAATACCCAAGTCTATCTGGCCGATTCAATGGGCGAAATGTGGCTCTGGTACGGTCTGAGTCAGGCCTGTTATGTCGGCGGTTCTTTAAATGAACCGGGCGGTGGACACAATATTCTGGAGCCGATTGCGCTGCATGTGCCGACCATTCTGGGCAAGAATTATTTTAATTTTCAGACCATTGTTGATGAGTTTCTCGACGCTCAAGCGGTGGTGGTGGTAGAGAATGCTGAACAAGCGGCACAGACCATGCTGGAGATCTTATCGGATTCCTCCAAAGCACTGGCTTTAAATACCGCAGCACAAAAGATTATGCAGCAGAATCAGGGTTCACTGGCAAAGCATATTCAGGTGATTGATCAATATCTTTGATGATATTCTGATGGGTAAAGAAGCTGATTTTCATGGATTTACGAGATCAGATTTAAACCGGGCCTTCTCTTTATAGATTTAATACCAGGAGCTCTGCTTTCTTTTACTTTTGTTTTGGTAAAAGGATTTCTGCCTCGGACCATTGTGGATGACGTTTCCGCCTATCCAGTGATGGATTTGTTGAGTTATTTTTTTTATGAATATTGTCCTTCTTGATCCTCGCCAAACTGAATCTGAACTGTGGTCGATTAGTTCAACGCGGCAGTTAGCGCATTTGCAACAGCATCTGGATATTCAGGTTGGTGATACCCTGAAAGTTGGGATTCGTGAAGGCAAACGGTATCTCACGGAAATTATCGAAATTACAGACAAAACAGTTCGTCTAAAACCGTTAAAAGAAGAAGCTGTGCCAGCAAAATTGCCAGTGACGTTAATTGTGGCTTTACCACGTCCGAAAGTGCTGCGCCGTTTAATTATGGATGCAGTCACGGTCGGGGTGGAAAAAATTATCCTGATGCATAGCTATCGGGTCGATAAAAGCTACTGGCAGACGCCATTTTTACAGCAGCTGGAGCATTATATTGAACTGGGGCTGGAGCAGGCTGGCGATACCATTGCACCAAAAGTTGAACTGTACAAACGCTTTAAACCCTTTGTTGAGGATGTTTTACCGGGTCTGATTAGCGCCGATTGTCCTGCCTATGTAGCACATCCCTATGCAGAGATGCGCATGCCTGCCGCGATTCAGCATCCCTGTAGCATCGTGATTGGGCCGGAAGGCGGTTTTATTCCTTATGAGGTCGATCTTTTGATACATAACGGCTGCCAGGCGGTGAGTCTGGGCAACCGGATTATCCGCACGGAAACCGTGATTCCGTATGTGCTGGGACGATTATTTAGCCTCTGAGCTGTCTGCCACGGAAGGATCACCACGATAGACTTTCACTTCCTGCACCGGGTAAGGAATGGAAATGCCCTGTTCGGCAAAGCTTTGAATGACTTCTTCCTGAATTTTACTGATAGATGCCGCGCTATTGGTTTCGCTGGTATTAATCCACCATTGCACGCGTAAATTGACCGAGAAATTGGCCAGCGCATCGACATTAACGCTAAATTCCGGCTGGGTCAGAATGGTCGGGTCACGTTTCAGAATGCACATCACCAGATCTTTGGCTTTCTGAATGTCATCTTCATAGCCAATGCCGACCACAAATTCGCAGCGGCGGCGTGGAAAGGCAGTATTGACGGTAATGGCGCTGGTATAGACCGTGGCATTGGGAATCACAATGCGGCGACCATCGGCCGAGCGTAAAAAGGTGGCGCGAATCTGGATATCTTCGACCGTACCTTCCAGTCCATTCACCAGAATGCTGTCGCCAATCTTAAAGGGCTCGCCCAGTAAAATCAGCACGCCGGAAAGCAGGTTCTGGAAAATATCCTTAAAGGCAAAGCCAATGGCAACCGAACCAATCCCGAGGGCGCTCATCAGCTGGCCCGGGGTAAAGCCGGGAATGGCAATCACCAGACCAATCAAGAAACCGAAGAAGATAATCACCGAACTGCCAACCCGGTTCAGTACCAGCACCAGATTTTGCCGGGTATAACTGCGGTTGGATAAGGTTTTTTTCACAAAAAATTTAAACAGCTGGGCAATCAGCCAGAAAATCAGAATCACGCCAAGCGCGATCAGGAAATAGGGCACACGCTCCCAGAAGCCTTCCATGATTTTATCAATAGCAGAATAGGCATCATTGTATTTATGGGTATGTTCAATGACTTTCTGGGTGGTTTTTTCCGTGGCCTGTTGAATCAGCTCGGAAGTTTCTTGGGTGACTTCGCCCAGTTGGGTTTTTTCTTCGGCCACGAATCTGCCAGTCCTCAGCAATAAAATCGTATTTTGCCTGAAATCCGCCCGGATTTTAATAAATATTCTGCAAGCGCGCTGCCGATTTTTGCAAAGTACACTGCGGTTTTGGCTACAAGCGGGTGGTTTTTATAGATAAAGCTACCGCTTTTATACTGAAAAGTACGGCAAAGACATTGAATCTGCTGGTGTATCTGTGCTTAAAATTAAATCAATCGCTACGACCAAAGCATGATTGTGGTGGAGAAAAAATAAGCGTCATACTGCTGATATGCAGAAATAAAAAATCAAGAATGTGGCATACATCTCGTGATGAGATAAGAGAAGATCAAGGAAGTATAATATGAATGAGATCTATCCTGTACCCGAAGAATTTAAGAAAACTGCGCGTACCAACGAGGCAGAATATTTCGAACGTTATCAGCAATCCATTGAACAACCCGACGAGTTCTGGGCCGAGCAGGCCAAGCGTCTGGACTGGATTAAACCGTTTACCCAGGTCAAAAATACCAATTTTGATCCGGACAATTTCAAGATTGAATGGTTTGCCGATGGCCAGCTCAATGTCAGTGCCAACTGTCTGGACCGGCATTTAAAAGAACATCCTTATAAACCGGCAATTATCTGGGAAGGCGACCACCCTTCACGGCATAAAATTATTTCCTACCGTGAGCTGTACGATGAAACCTGCCGCTTTGCCAATGTGCTGAAAAAAAATGGCGTCACCAAAGGCGACCGCGTAGTGCTGTATATGCCAATGGTGTCCGAGGCTGCCATTGCCATGCTGGCCTGTGCCCGGATTGGCGCGGTGCATTGTGTGGTGTTTGGTGGATTCTCTCCAGATTCGCTGGCCAGCCGGATTGAAGACAGCCAGGCCAAACTGGTGATTACCGCAGATTCGGCCATGCGCGGCGGCAAGCCGATTTATTTAAAGGCCAATGTCGATCAGGCCCTTACTGTGGCCGGTACCGAGTCGGTGCAAAACGTGATTGTGGTCCACCGGACCGGTAACCCGATTGAAATGAAAGCCGGGCGTGACCTGTGGTATCACATGGAAATCATGACGGTCAATGAAATTTGCCCGCCTGAGCCAATGAATGCCGAAGACCCGTTATTTATTTTATATACTTCCGGCTCGACCGGTAAGCCGAAAGGGGTGCTGCACACCACCGGCGGTTATCTGACTTATGTCAACAGTACCTTCCGTGAAGTTTTTGATATTAAACAGGATGATGTGTTCTGGTGTACCGCCGATGTCGGCTGGGTGACCGGGCACTCCTATGTAATTTACGGGCCATTATCGAATGGCACCACCACAGTGATGTTTGAAGGGGTGCCGCAATATCCGACCTGGGCGCGCACCGGGCATTTGATTGATAAACACAACGTCACGATTTTATATACCGCACCCACTGCGATTCGCGCCATGATGCGTGAAGGCGACAGCTTTGTACGGGAAAGTGACCGCAGCAGTCTACGTCTGCTTGGTTCGGTTGGTGAACCGATTAACCCGGAAGCCTGGAACTGGTACTACACCGTGGTTGGTGAAAGCCGCTGCCCAATTGTGGATACCTGGTGGCAAACCGAAACCGGCGGGATTCTGATGTCGCCGCTGCCGGGCGCAACGCCACTGAAACCGGGCTCGGCCACGCGTCCGCTGTTTGGGGTACAACCGGCCCTGGTCGATGCTGAAGGTAATGAGCTGGAAGGTGAAGCCGAAGGTAACCTGATTATCAAGGATTCCTGGCCAGGGCAAATGCGCACCATCTGGGGTGATCCAGCACGCTTTATTGAAGCCTATTTTGCCACCTATCCGGGCAGTTACTTTACCGGAGATGGCGCGCGCCGCGATAAAGATGGCTATTACTGGATTACCGGCCGGGTCGATGATGTCCTGAATATTTCCGGACACCGCCTAGGCACGGCTGAAATTGAAAGTGCGCTGGTGGCACATGATGCGGTGGCCGAAGCCGCGGTGGTGGGCATGCCGCATGATATTAAAGGTCAGGGCATTTGTACCTTTGTTACCTTGCAAGCCGGCGTGACAGAAAGTGATGAGCTGCGTACCGAACTGGTCAACTGGGTCCGGAAAAATCTGGGACCGGTGGCCACTCCAGATGCGCTGCATTGGGCACCGGCCTTACCAAAAACCCGTTCCGGTAAAATCATGCGCCGGATCTTGAGAAAAATTGCCGCCAATGAGCTGGATAGTCTGGGCGATACCTCAACCCTGGCAGAACCACAAGTAGTAGATCAGCTGATTGCCACGGTGCAAGCCAGCCGTTAAAAATAAATATTAAGATACCGCCTCTCGTAGGCGGTATTTTTATACTGAAAACCGTGTAGCATAGATAGACCAGAAGCGAGCACAACAGCCCGCTCCATCCACAGTATTACGATTGATCAAGGATATGATTTTTAGATGAACCCGACTACGGCCACTGTTTTAGACCCGCTGGAAATTGCCCGGCAACTGGCCCGCCAGTTTGCCCAGACCGCCGCTGAACGTGACCGGCAGGGCGGTAATCCCAAAGCAGAGCGTGATCTGATTCGCCGTAGCGGTTTGCTGAGTTTATCAATTCCGACAGAATATGGCGGGCAGGGTGCCGCCTGGTCGACTATATTTAAAACGGTCCAGATTTTGGCACAAGCGGACAGCTCCTTGGCGCATGTCTATGCATTTCATCATTTACTGATTGCCACCGTGCAGCTGTTCGCCCAGCCCGCACAATATCAGCACTGGTTGCAACAGACAGTTCAGCAGCAGCTGTTTTGGGGCAATGCCCTGAATCCGCTGGATCGGCGTACCACGGTCACACCGGTCGCAGATTCTGAATATCTGTTTCAGGGCGATAAAAGCTTCTGCTCCGGTTCGGTCGATTCAGACCTGTTGCTCTGTTCCGGTTATGATGCGACCGGCAGGCTTTTGATTGCGGTGATTCCGAGTACCCGGAGTGGTGTCCATTTTCTGGGTGACTGGCACAATATGGGACAGCGCCAGACCGATAGCGGCACGACCCATTTTGAACAGGTGCGTGTTCATCAACATGAATTGCTGCTGAATCCCGGACCGCTAAGTACGCCTTATGCCAGTTTGCGGCCGCTAATTGCACAACTGATTTTTGTGCATCTGTTTTTGGGTGTGGCCGAAGAGGCATTTGAAACAGCGATTCAGAGCGTGCAAGGTCAAAAAGCCTGGTCCAAATCTCGGGTCGAGCAGGCGGTGGATGACCCGTTTATTCAACGGCATTGCGCCGAGTTTTATCTGCAGCTAGAAAGTGTCCGGCTTTTGGCAGATAAAGCCGTGCAGAGTGTGCAGCAGGCTTGGCGCATCGGACCGGAACTCACGGCTGAACAGCGCGGTGAAGTAGCGGTGGCCATTGCTACGGCCAAAATTGCCTCGACCAATACCTCTTTATATATTACCGAGCACATGTTTCAGGTAATGGGCGCACGGGCCACCACCGCCCAGCTGAATCTGGATCGTTTCTGGCGCAATGTGCGTACCCAGACCCTGCATGATCCGGTGGATTATAAATATCAGGAACTGGGCGAATGGGTGCTGACTGGCAAAGTGCCAGATCCCAGTTTTTATTCTTAAGACTTAAACCGCTTCATTCTCATTTCAGTGAGTCAGAGCTTAAAATGAAAAAATCCCTCAAGCCGAGTCTTGAGGGAAAAATAAGGGGCCTGTTGTTGTGTTTATTTGATCCGGCATTGCAGCGATGTTTCGCTGCAAGCTTGCGGACCCAGGCTGCTGCAAGCCTAAATCCGCAGGATCAATGGCCAAGACTACACTCGGAAGAAGGGGATGCCAGCGGGTCAGCAGATTAAGCCACTTGCGGTTTGACCTTGTTCTGATGCAGACGCGATTCTGCTGCATCCAGACTAGGTACTGCAGCAGAAGGTAGTACTTCATCCTGCTCAATCTGTTTATTAATGCCCAGGTTCTGGTTGGCCTGCTGGGTTTTACTTTTCACCACTTCGGCGCGCTGGCCTTTGGCCGGTGCCCATTCCAGAATGGGCAGGGCGCGTGCCACAGCCAACGTAATCCGGTCACGCAGGGCCTCGCTATGGATGGTGTATTCCAGGGTAAAGTCACGGTCTGTGGCATAGACACCAATAGGCAAGGTTTGCGCCTGGAAAAAGCTGAATAACGGACGCAGCTGATGCTCCAGTACCAAGGCATGGCGGTCACTACCCCCCGATGCCGCCAGTAATACCGGTACATCTACCAGCGCAGTCTGTTCGACAAAATCAAAGAAATGTTTGAATAGACCGGTAAAGGAGGCGCGATATACCGGTGTACCGACAATTAATGCATCCGCTGCTTCAACGGCAGCCAGATCATCCTGCACGCGCTGTGGTAACTGCTTGCGGTAAATGGCACCGCCCAGCAAAGGGGCAATTTCACTGAATTTAATAAAATGCACCTGAATCGGGGTGGCTTCGCCCAGTTCATCAATAATGGCTTGCACCAAAGCTTCGGTTTTAGACGGATGATTTAAGCCGCCCGATACTGCGACAATATTGAGCGGTTTGGTTGAATTGAAAACAGACATAGGCTTACCTGAATTGTGGTTGATCTCGGAATGTCTGTTATTAATCAATAGTTGAATTACCCTGTAAAATAAGCAAATACAGAAAAGTTATCTGTTTTTCAGATAACTTTAAAATGAGCAATTAATAACTAAATTTAATGAAATAAATAATTGAAATTTATACTTATATGCGACTCAGATAAGCATCTGAATCAGGCTGATAAATGTTATATCAAAATCAGATTTCCTATCTCAGATTTAAGAAAATGTAAGAAAATATGAATAATCGGACAAAAAATCTCGTTTAAGCCAAAAATAGTTCACTCTTGCATATCCTTAACCGCATTTGTATGGGTAGAATAGGAGCCATTGTGCACAAGATCTCTCACGTCACTTATGAATATTTTAATCGTTGATGATCATCCGCTGTTTCGTCATGCTTTAATTCAGGCTGTACGCTATAGCTTACCGCAAGCTCAAATTCATGAAACTGCTGCAGTCAATGAATTCTATGAACGTTTAGAAAAAGGACCTGAACCTGATCTTGTTCTCCTCGATTTAAACTTGCCAGGCGCTTCGGGTTTCTCGGCGCTGGTGCATGTGCGTGCACAATATCCTTCAATTCCGATTATTGTGGTGTCGGCACATGAAGAAGTGTCGATTATCCAGCGTGCCATTGCGCATGGTGCCATGGGCTATATTCCAAAATCTGCCCATCCAAGCCATATTGGCGAAGCGATTCGTCAGGTGCTGGAAGGGGAAATCTGGTTACCGCCAAACCTGCCGGCCAATGTCAATTTTGACCCGCGTGCTGCCGATGAAACTGCACTGGCAGAGCGGATTCAGTCCTTAACGCCGCAGCAGTTCCGTGTGTTGATGATGGTGGCTGAAGGCTTGCTGAATAAACAGATTGCCTATGAACTGGATGTTTCTGAAGCGACCATTAAGGCACACGTGACGGCGATTTTCCGTAAACTGGGCGTACAAAACCGTACCCAGGCGGTATTGGCGATAAATGCGCTGAATATTGAAGAAAAGAAAATCTAAATATTGAAAAATATATAAAAAGGACATCAAATGATGTCCTTTTTGTTTTGCAGATCGGCTAAGGCTTAAGCCAGACAATCCTGTTTCGGTGTGGCATCGGTACAGAACAGCGGATTCAAAGCGCATTGCAATTCATCAATCTGTTCCTGAGTCACATAGTCCTGAGATTTTAAGTAGTCGGCAATACGGTTATCGCGCAGGCTTAAAAATGCCGGATCATAGACGCCTAAATCGACAAATAGCGCGGCAGTTTCCAGACTGTTAAAACGGTCCAAATAGACATCATTGCCATACATCAGGAAGATATGATCTTCATGGGAATGAATATCTACACCTAAACGCTGTGCCAGTTCATGCGGCGGGGTTTTGATAAACAGTAAATCGGACAGTTCATCAAACTGGCTGGTATCGAGTTCGGTTTTATCGGTTTTGACTTTGCCGAGCCAGGCTTTAAATACCAGGACCGCACCACCGCGCAGCAGCATGCTCCAGATCTGGTGACGGGTGGTGGCACCAAGACAGTCACATTCAGTTTCCAGCGAACGCAGCAGTTTCTGTTCCTGTTCAGACAGTTTTTCAAACAGGCCCAGTCCTTGTGGTTTATAGGCTGCCGGACTAAATACATCAAAATGCAGTTCATCAAAGACCTGTAAGGCCAGCGGTACAGCGGTTTGATAAATGGTATTCAGGGCTTCAATATGCGCATGTTCTAATTTGCTGTGCTGAAACAGGGTTTTCCAGTCGATGGCCGGCAACAGGGCATTGGCGCCATACTGACGGTGAAACTGTTGGTTCTGCTCATGACCTTGCTGTACTGCGCTTGAAAGACTCATCAAAAAACTCCTCTAGGCTGGATGATGATCAGCTCCGGACAGGACGTTCAGGGGCTCATCTCCAGACTAAACACTGATCTTTTCTTTTTAATGTCTTTTTTATGCGCGTATTGCTACATATCAGATATACGACTAAAGTCTAATGTGTATTTTTTAATCAAAAAATAATTTTAAAAATCATAAGATTAAAATTTTGTAACCAGGTATACAGCTGTACACTGAGATTTTTGGTAGCCTTTGCCATAGTAAATAATTCAATGGAATTTTCTGCCAATGGCTGTCAGGCAGATAGCGCCTGTTTTGAGCAGTTTTGCCTAGCGGGCTGCAATAAATCGCCATTTTCAGGCCCAAAATACAAAACCTCTTTGTTACCGAAGCCGCAAAGAGGTTTCAAAATATGTCAGCCTAAGCTGAAATTTTCAGACCGGATAACCAGGCTCGCAAGGAGGCCGGTTTCAGCGGTTTTTTCAGCAACACGATATTCAGCTCTTTTAGACGCTGCGGTAATTCCGGATCCGAATCGGCGGTAATTAATGCCACTGGTACATTTTCCTGACGGTTGGCCAGAATAAAGTCCAGACCGACTTTATTGTTATTTAAATGCTGATCGACCAGCCAGACCTGAATATTTTCCTGCTGGATAATCTCCAGGGCCTGTTCCGGTTCGGTGGCTTTAAAGACCTGATAGCCCCATTTGCCCAATAAGGTCGCCATGCCTTCTAAAATGGTTTCATCATTATCCAGACACAGAATTTTATAGGCCTTGGTTTTCAGCGGTACGGCCTGAACCGGTGCAGCCACGGCTTTAGGTGCATCCACCACCGGTACTTCAATCATGAAGCAGGAGCCCTGTCCGAGAGTGGAATAGACATAGACCGGATAATCCAGCAGGCTGGTCATACGCTGCACAATGGCCAGACCGAGGCCCAGACCCTGTTCACCCCACGGCGAGGTATGGCCGCAACGTTCAAATTCCTGGAACAGTTTAATGCGCTGTTCTTCGGCAATGCCGGGACCGGTATCCCAGACCCCGATGCGGATATGCTGCGGACGCTGTGCAGAACGTAATACCCCGACCACGACTTTGCCTTTGGCGGTATAACGCAGTGCATTGCTGACAAAGTTTTGGATAATCCGGCGAATCCATTGCGGATCGGTGTCAATCCAGAACTGGGCATCATGCACGGCAAACTGGATGCCACGCTGTGCAGCAATGGATTTAAATTGCAGTTCCAGATCACTGAGCAGGTCATGCAGTGGATAAGGCTGACGTTTTGGCTGAATAGTGCCGCCTTCTAAACGGGCAATATCCAGCAGTGCAGACAGCATGCTTTCAGCCCCATGCAGCGCACGATCCAGCTGCTGCAAGGTTTTACGGTCATCATCTGACTGGATGCTTTGCTCCAGCGCGGTACTGAACAGACGGGCTGCGTGCATCGGCTGTAATAGGTCATGACTGGCCGCGGCAATAAAGCGGCTCTTGGACATATTGGCTTTATCGGCCTGTTCGCGCGCCAGCTGCTGTTCGGCCAGGGCATCGGCCAATTGCTGGGTACGGTCTTGTACACGTGCTTCAAGGACCGCTTCATTTTCACGGAAGGCGGTAATATCGGCAAAGGTGGTCACGAAGCCACCGCCTTCAATCGGATTACCGCGCATTTGAATCACGCGGCCATCTTTACGGATACGTTCAAACTCATGCGCACTGCCGACTTTCATCCAGTGAATCCGTTTACGCACGTGTTCTTCCACCGAGCCCGGGCCACATTCGCCGCGCTCGGCGTTATAGCGGATCAGGTCGGCAATTGGACAGCCGACATAGACAATATCTTTTGGATAATCAAACAGTTTCAGATATTGATTGTTCCAGGCCACCAGACACATGTTTTCATCGACCACGCTCACCCCCTGGGTCATGTGGTCGATCATGGTCATGATCAGATTCTGGTTAAAGCGCTGCCATTGGGAGGCCTGGTCAAGAATATTGGCGACCTGACCCAGTGCCAGACCATTGTTGACCATCGCCGTGGTGAGCAGGGTTCGCGCCGATGCCGCGCCAATGGTGCCGGCCAGGTACTGTTCGGTAAAACGCCACCACATGCCGTTGGCATTGCTGTTTTCATTCAGCACCACATTATTCTGTTCACTGAACTGCCGGAAGGCCTGCATGGTTGGCTCATCGCCGGTAATGCGTTTGGCCAGCGTAATCAGGTCACCGACTTTTAAACGCGCCACATCCTGATGCGAATAGCTGACTTCATTGCTGGTGGTGTGCGATGGCAGCGGCTTGGTTTCATAGTAGAAGAAACTTTCAGCCTGAATCTGTTCAGCCACACTCGGGCGGAATATGCGCGATACCCAGACATACAGCAATAGGTTCAGACCAAGTGACCAGACCACACCATGTGTCAGCGGCGCAAATGATTCAAAACCTAACAGCGCTTCCGGACGTAAGCCATTAATGCCAAATGGACCGACGGTTAAATAGTACTGGGTAATCGCTGAGAACTGCTCTGGCAGACTGCGTAAAACTGTTGGCCAGAGCAGGGTATAGGCCCACATGATAAAACCGACAATCAGGCCGGCATAAACACCCTGTTTACTGCCGCCGCGCCAGTACAGCCCGCCAATCAGGGCCGGGGAGAACTGCGCTACCGCACTAAAGGCCAGTAAACCGAAGACCGAAAGCTGGTCAATATCATTAAAGAAATGGAAGAACAGGAAGCCGAGCAGCATCACCGCCAGAATACAGATGCGGCGGGTGAATTTCAGCACCAGTGGCAACCGTTTGTCATGACGCGAAATCAGGCCCGAGCGCCACAGCGCCGGCATGATCAGGTCATTACTGAGCATGATCGACAGCGCCACCGAAGATACCAGCAACATCCCGGTTGAAGCCGAAAAACCACCCAGGAAGGCCAGTAAGGTCAGCCATTCCTGATTATAGCTGAGCGGTAAGGACAGCACCGCGACATCCGGAATCATCAGATATTGCGGCGCGGCATGTAAGGCCCAGCTGGCAATTGGAATAATCGCGATGGTGGTTAAAATCAGATAAACGGCAAACCAGCGCCGTGCCCCGCGAATATGTTTTTCATCGCGTAATTCGACCACCGCCACGTGGAACTGGCGTGGCAAGCAGATAATCGCCAGTGCGGCCAGCAGGGTTTGCACCCAGAAAGTTTCCGGTACGCCCAACAGCTGCACTTCATGGAAGGTCTGGGCCACATCATTGCTGATCTGCTTCAGGTTATCGGCCGATTCAAAGACAAAGAAACCGGCCACACAGAGCAGGGCAAACAGCTTGACGAAAGATTCAAACGCCACCGCCAGCATTAAACCGCCGTGCTGTTCGGTGTTGGCAATTTGCCGGGTGCCAAACAGCATCGCCAGAATTGCCAGCAGCGCGGTTAAAAACAGTACACCATTGGTGGTACTTTCGACATGGGTGGTCTGATCCAGAATTACGGCAGCACTTAAGGCAATTGCGCGTAACTGCAGGGCCAGATAGGGAATAATCGCAATCACCGCCAGAATGGTCACCAGCGAGGCCAGGGCACCACTTTTGCCATATCGCGCTGCCACGAAGTCGGCAATCGAGGAAATGGCATGATGCTGCCGGACCCGTCCCAAACGGCGCCAGATGTCATAGCCAACCGCCACGAACAACAGCGGCCCTAAATAGATCGGCAGGAAGATGATGCCTTCGCGTACCGCTGCACCAGTGGCCCCGTAAAAGGTCCAGGATGAACAGTAGACGCCCAAGGTCAGACTGAACAGCAGCATACGACCGCGCGTACTGAGGCGGCTCGCATGTTTTTCACCAAAAAATGCACAAATAAAAAGTAATGCAATATAAAGGGCTAACACCCCGATAATCAGCCAGCTGTTCATAATACCCGCGGTGTATTTATCTCGCGTTATAATACTCTATTCGTGAACGCATCAGTTTGAATTGCTCAAAATTTAACGACCAAAGTCTAAATTACAAGCACCCTACAAACTTGTTAGTTTTCATCATGAATATAATTCGAATTAAAAATTACGCCTAAGGCTGGGCGTTTCAAGGAGTAAAACTATGGATGAGGCTCAAGTAGATCGAATTCTACACAATCCAAAATTCAAAGAAATGGTTGCAAAAAAGCGTAATCTTAGCTGGACGCTTACCGCAATCATGTTAATCGTTTATGTCGGCTTCATGTTGTTAGTTGGCTATAACAAAGAGTTTCTATTATCTTCCATTTCTGGTGGCGTGACGACCTGGGGTATTCCACTGGGTCTGGGCATCATCGTGTTATCTTTCATTTTGTGTGCAGTGTATTCCTATATTGCGAATAACAAGCTGGATCAACTGAATGAAGAAGCAATGCGTGAAGTAGAAGCAATTGCACAACAAAAAGGACAAGACTAAGATGAAATGGACTTCATTGAAGGCGCAAGCTGCTGCAGCTTCTGCGTTGATGATGTCAGGTATGGCTTTCGCCGCACCTGATCTGGGCGCAGCAGAACAACAAGCCACCAACTGGCCTGCAATTATCATGTTCCTGATCTTTGTGGGTGCGACCCTGTTCATTACCAAATGGGCGGCGAAACAAACCACCAATACCAAAGACTTCTATACTGCCGGTGGTGGTATTTCAGGTTTCCAAAACGGTCTGGCCATTGCCGGTGACTATATGTCGGCTGCGTCTTTCCTGGGTATTTCCGCCATGGTGTTTATGTCAGGCTTCGACGGCTTGCTGTATTCACTGGGCTTCATGGTGGGCTGGCCAATCGTATTGTTCCTGATTGCAGAACGTTTACGTAACCTGGGTAAATACAACCTGTCTGACGTAGTTTCCTTCCGTTTATCAGAAAAACCGGTACGTACCCTGGCGGCATTCAGCTCGCTAGTCGTCGTGGCGTTCTATCTGATTGCACAGATGGTGGGTGCAGGTCAGCTGATCAAACTGCTGTTCGGTCTGAACTATAACATCGCAGTTGTGCTGGTTGGTTTATTGATGATGGCTTACGTTATGTTCGGCGGCATGCTGGCAACGACCTGGGTACAGATCATTAAAGCGGTACTGTTACTGTCTGGTGCAACCTTCATGGCTTTCATGGTAATGAAAGGCGTGGGCTTCAGCTTCACCAATATGTTTGAACAATCAATTCAGGTGTTCTCGAAGGTACATGACCTGAGCCTGGCTGATGCAGCCAATATCATGGGTCCAGGTAGCCTGGCATCTAACCCGATTGATGCGATCTCACTGGGTCTGGCATTAATGTTCGGTACTGCAGGTCTGCCACACATCCTGATGCGTTTCTTCACGGTAAAAGATGCCAAAGAAGCACGTAAATCTGTTGTGGTTGCAACCGGCTTTATTGGTTACTTCTACCTGTTAACCTTCATCATTGGTTTCGGTGCGATCCTGTATGTGGCCAACAACCCGCAATTCCTGGATGTCGCGAAAATGGCAGTCACTGGCAAACTTGAGCTGGTGGGTGGTAACAACATGGCAGCGGTACACCTGTCTGATGCAGTCGGTGGCGACCTGTTCATGGGCTTCATTTCAGCGGTTGCATTCGCCACAATTCTTGCGGTGGTTGCCGGTCTGACCCTGTCAGGTGCTTCAGCAATCTCTCACGACTTGTATGCCAACGTATTCAAGAAAGGCCAAACTACACCTGAATCTGAACTTCGCATGTCTAAAATCGCAACTTTAGGTTTAGCGATCTTCGCGATGATTCTGGGTATTCTGTTCGAGAAACAAAACGTTGCCTTCATGGTGGGTCTGGCATTCTCGGTAGCGGCATGTGCGAACTTCCCGGTACTGGTTCTGTCGATGTTCTGGAAAGGTTTAACTACACGTGGTGCAGTGATTGGTGGTGTTGCTGGTCTGGTGTCTGCTGTCGTGCTGATCGTATTGTCGAAAGCAGTTTGGGTCGATACGCTGGCAATTTCTGATACACCAGTGGTGCCATTTAACGGTCCTGCAATCTTCGCAATGCCATTGTCATTCTTCTGCTGCTGGTTGTTCTCGATTACCGATAACTCTGCACAAGCACAAGCGGAACGTAAAGCATTCGATGCACAGTTTGTCCGCTCACAAACCGGTATTGGTATCTCAGGTGCATCTGATCACTAAGATGAGCAGGTATGCCTAGAAAAAGCCCCGCAAGGGGCTTTTTTATGGCTGCGGTTTTTGCTTGCTGGCCCAGTAGGCCTGTAGTTTGCGATATAGCGCTGATTCTTTTTCAAACCAGGTGGCTTTGGCATTCAGTAACAGCTTGGCGACCAGGTAGGCACCCGTGACCTGACCGACCACCGGTAGACCCAACAGCAGACCAATAAAGGCAATTTTACTGACCTTGATGCCAGATACTTTGGCCGCCATCCATTTAAATTCTGACCAGCTGATTTCCTGCTGCTGATAGCGCCGGAACAGTTCATAAATCGCCAGTGAAACACTGGCCACGGAGATGGCCGGAAAGTAGTCCCAGAAATGTTCATCATTCGGGTCTTTGGCGGTGACAATTACATCAATCGCATCTTCCACGCTCTGGGTCAGCTCTTTGGGGCTGAGACCAGAACTTTCCAGACCCAACTGTGCCGCGATTTCTTCAGTGGCAAGCAACATTTCTTCAGGAGGGGCAGCAATCCAGTCTTTGCCGGTGCCAGTACCTTCGATGGCTTTTAGTTGCAGTTGCCAGCTTTCGCCGCTGTGCTGATCGGCCAGAAGCACATCAAAATCGGTATGGTCGTGCTGGTTCAGATACGCGGCATACAGACTGTCGCCATCTTCATGGTCCAGCCGTACAAACTCCATATCATGCAACATGCCTTTAACCGTCGATACCAGCCCGACAATCTGCTGCTCATCAAAACCCTGTAAATAAGCCTGAATATCTTCCAGAGGGGCGTTTGCCAGTTCAGCATGACTGCGTCTTAATGCGGCCAGTACCGCCTGATCCGCTTCAGTCAGTTGCGGCCTGTGTTCGTTCCAGGCCAGTTTGGCCAATACGGTGGTGATGGCCAGCGCATCAAAATTTTTACGGAGATAGTGAATCGGAGAGGACGATCGGGTCATGGCTTAATCCTCTGGCTGTTGCAGCTGCTCTGCCTGAGCCTGTCCCTGCTTTTTACCTTGCTGGAACGCCTGTTTCCATACCGCTTTAATGCGTTCCTCACTGAGCTTTTCATTGCGGGCTTTATGAGAAAAATACAAATCGGCCACTTTCATAATCGCAAAAGTCAGGCCGTAGACCAGCGGAATGGTCAGCAGGCCGCCAAAGCCAAAGGTCACGGTTTTCCAGACCCCCAGTGCAATCTGCTGCGCGGCGATGCCCAAACCCACCAGCCCGATCAGTTCCTTGACCCAGTCCAGTGCTTCATTGTCGGTCAGTTTAATGCCGTGAATGGCGGCAATCCGGCTGGCAAAGTAGCCTTGTAAAGGCGTCAGAATCAGAATATCGGCAAAAGGCAGGGGCTGAATGGCGACACCGGCACAGGTGGCACAGGCCAGATGGGTGATTTTGGCAATCTTTTTATCCTGAGAAAGATCATCCCGGAATTCAATCTGGGTGATTTCTTGACGTACTTTTTCTGTAATTTTCATACAAAGGAGTGATCTGTCTGCGCTTTTAAGCATGCTATGGTAATCAGAACAAAAAAGAAAGTGATGTCCGCATTACACCAAGATACCCAGGATGTGCCCATGCAAGCATTCATTGATTTATGGAAAGGATTCCGGCTGTTGCCTTCGGCCTGGCTGCTGTTAATGCAGTTTTTTATTCTCGTATTGTCGCTGCTCAGTCATCATACCACCTATCGCATGCTGATCTGGATGCTGGGCGTGGTGGTATTGCTGTTAATTGCCAAAGTCATTCGTCAGACCCCGATGTTTACTTTTTTAGGGCTGAGCTTTGTCACGGGCGCCTTGTTCTTTTCTCTGCTGATTGTGCTGGGGGTTAACAACCCGACCGTGCTGGTGATTAGTCATGCCTTTGAAGCCGCGGCCTATTTAAGTGCGGCCTATGGTTTGCTGCGTTATATGTTTGAAGACCGTTATCTAACCCGCGATGAACTGTTTGCCGCCGGCGCGGTATTCACCTTAATTGCCTGGGCGTTTGCCTTTGTTTATAACATTTGCCAGATTCTGGATCCTTCCAGTTTTTATCATCCGACCCAGCCGGATTTGCAAAGCTGGCTGGATCTGCTGTTTCTGAGTTTCAGTCTGCAGTCTGCCACCGGGCTGTCTGACCTGATGCCGATTGGTCCGGCAGTACGGGTGATTGCCATGCTGCAAATGTTTTGCGGGGTGATGTATCTGGCCTTAATTGTTTCCCGGCTGATTGCCCTGCAATACATTCGTCATTTGCCCAGAAATAAAGATTAATCATCGGCTTGGGCTATTGTGTTACAGCAGTTCAATAGTGTTTTGGTTGTAATCGGACTAAGCTGTGCGCGAGTTTAAGCTCACGACACTCATCTTTTGTTCACCTTTGCGGTGAATGCTGCCCGGACCTAAAGCGTCTGTCTATCATCTTTAAAAATAAAATGGGGGAGTTATGCCTTCCGAAAAATTGCCCTGGTGGGGCAATATCAATCCGAATGTATTTATCAGTACGGTCGCGGTTATTGCGATTTTTCTGGCGGTGGTGCTGCTGGCGCCCAATAGTTTTGAACTGCTGACCCAGCGCATGAACCAGTGGATTACCGATTCTTTTAGCTGGTTCTATGTGCTGTCGGTGGCGGTGTTTCTGATTCTGCTGATTTATATTGCACTGTCCGATATGGGCAAAATCAAGCTCGGTCCGGACCATAGCCAGCCGGAATATCATCAGGGTTCCTGGTTTGCGATGCTGTTTACCGCCGGCATGGGCATTGGCCTGATGTTCTTTGGCGTGGCTGAACCGGTGATGCACTATGTGTCGCCACCGGTCGGTGAGCCGGCCACCATCCAGGCAGCGCAGCAGGCGATGCGTATTTCTTTTTTCCACTGGGGCATTCATGCCTGGGCCATTTATGCGCTGGTCGGGCTGGCGCTGGCTTATTTTGCTTACCGGCACAATCTACCACTAAAAGTCCGTTCGGCCTTGTATCCGCTGATTGGCTCAAAAATTTACGGCCCGCTCGGAGATGGGATTGATACCTTTGCCACGCTCGGCACTGTCTTCGGGATTGCCACCACTTTAGGTTTTGGTGTGACCCAGATCAATTCCGGCTTAAATTATTTATTCGGGATTGAGCAAAGCGCCAGTACCCAGATGATCCTGATTATTGTGGTCAGCAGCATGGCGTCTTTATCGGTGTTTTTTGGTCTGGACAAAGGTATTAAACGGCTGTCAGAGCTGAATCTGGTGCTGGCGGTGGTGCTGCTGTTATTTGTATTTATAACGGGGCCGAGTATCTATTTACTACAAACCACCATTCAGAATATTGGTCAGTATGCCTCGAATCTGTTTCATATGACCTTCAATTTATATGCCTATCAACCGAGTGGCTGGATTGGGGGCTGGACCATCATGTACTGGGCCTGGTGGATCTCTTGGTCGCCATTTGTGGGACTGTTTATTGCCCGGGTATCCAAAGGACGCAGTATCCGTGAATTTATTGTGGGGGTGATGCTGATTCCGACCGGTTTTACCCTGGTCTGGATGGGTTTTATGGGCAATGCTGCGCTGTATAGCATTTTACATGAGGCGAACCTGCAACTGATGACCGCAGTACAGCAGGACTCCTCGGTGGCCCTGTTTGAGTTTTTAAGTAATCTGCCTTTTGCCTCCATCATGAGTCTGCTGGCGACCCTGCTGGTGATGCTGTTTTTTGTTACTTCGGCAGATTCAGGTGCGCTGGTCACAGATTTTCTCACTGCAAAAACGGAACATTCTCCGGTCTGGCAACGGCTGTTCTGGACCGTATTGATGGCGGTGCTGGCGATTATCCTGCTATTGGCCGGTGGCCTGAGTGCGCTCCAGTCGGCCACCATTATGAGTGCCTTGCCATTTACCCTCATTCTGCTGCTGATGTGCTGGGGCCTGCTCAAAGCCCTACGGCTAGATGTCACCAAAATGAACGCCTTGCAGGAAGCTCGGATTACGCCGCGTGCCATTCATAATCCACGCAGCTGGCAACAGCGTCTGGGGCTGATCATGCATTATCCGCATAGCCAGGCCGAGGTAGAACAGTATATTCAGATTCAGGTACAGCAGGCTTTTGAGAATATTCAGAAGGAGTTCCTGAAGCGGCATCTGACTGTGTCGATTGATTCGCTGGAAGATGGCCTGCGTTTAAAGGTCGATCATCAGCATGAGATTAACTTTATTTATCAGGTGGTGTCCCGTGAAACTGTGCCGCCGAGCTTTATGCCAGAAGTTACGGCCGATGCACCATTTTATCAGGCCGAGGTATTTTTAAGAGAGGGCGGGCAGAACTACGATGTAATGGACTGGACCCAGGAAGATTTACTACAGGATATTCTGGATCAATATGAACGGCATTTATATTTCCTGAGTATTGTACGTAGTCCGGAATAATCATTTCTTTCAAACAAAAAAAGACGCTCATAGAGCGTCTTTTTTACATCAGTTTCTAAATCAGATTAGAAACGGAATTTAGCATTTAAGCCAACAGTTTGAGTATCTACTGCTGCATTTTCAGCGTTAGCATTTACATAGCTTGCGCCAACTGCAACTGCTGGAGTGATGAAGTAGTTTACGTTTGCACCCCAAGCTGAATCAATTAGGAAATCATCACCGCTAGTTTCAGCATAAGAAGCACCTACGCTAAGAGCAGGCGTTAAGTAAAGATCAGTTTTCAGGTTGTACGCTGTGCTTTCACCGTAAACAAGGCCAGTTTCAAAACCGATTGCCATGTTTGTACCATCAATTGCACCCACGTATTTAGTACGTGCAGTAATAGCATCTTGATCTTCATTGATTGTTAATGCTTCACCAACGGCTTTAACTGCACCATTTGCAAGTGTACCGAAGGCATCAACAGCCATTGTGTCAGCAATGCTGGTATAACCTACAGCAACCAGAAAGTTTGGTGCTAGCAATGCACCCACTTCTAATGCATAGCGGTCGCCATTGTCATCAGCAGTAAATTCATTTTTGCCATCGTTGTGCGTGTGGCTATAAGAAGCGCTTGCATAGGCTGGAACGAATTTTGTCGGAATGTAAGCTTCAGCTTTAGCACCGTAAACATGAGATTCTACATCTGAACGACCACCTTCACGTGGCGCATCGTATTGACCATATTGGTAAGCTAAAGAAAAGTTAGATGCTTGGTTTAAAAATGCAGCTTCAGCTAAAGGCCCTTTAGTTGAATCAACATTTTTGAAGTAGTAAGTACCTTGAACTGCACCAGTAAAGTTTTGATCGTTTTCAGTTGTATCTAGGAATTCTGATTGACCTTGAACTTCAAATTGGTACGCTTGAGCACCGGTCATGGCTAATAATAAAGCTGTGGCTAAACCGAGTTTTTTCATGATAGTTACCAGTTTTGTTAAAAATGGATTAAACAATAGGCATTGTATTGTAACAATTTATTAAGTCAATGAAGACAAAGGAGATTATTTAGTTGAGTAATTGCTCTAAAATGCGTATAGGCGAAAAAGTAGTCAATTGGTAAATCTGTTGTCAACCTAAAAAGTGTATAAAGAACAAGCGGCTAAATCTCATTTGCGAAAGAAAAGTGTTTGCTGCCTCACTTTTCTTGATAGTTAATATGAATTGATTCAATATAAATTATCTATAAAAACAATCTAATAAAAATGTGAAAAGCAGCGCATAAAGCTTAAAAAATGAAACTTAAGACCAGGATTATGTAGCTGAAATTGATAACGCTTTACTTTTTTTCTACGTTTTCTGGTTTTTATAGGTCTAAATTCGCTGACTATTAATCCTGGTTAAACTAAAAGCAGACTATTTTAATAGGCTTTACAAAAAGTGTGATAAGTATCATAATCGCTAGATAAAGTTATACCGTTTGGTCGGCTTTATCGAAATTGTGATTTCGGTCATGATTTTTCTTGATGCAGGACTAGAGGTTAGAGGAACTGCACTGAGATTCTCCACAAAGTTTTACTTTTTATATGCCCAGCTTTCCCCAAGGCTGGGTTTTTTTTTATGCCTGAATCCTGTAGTCAGGATTAAAAACCGCTTAAGTATAAATTTATTGTGCACTATGTTGGTGCAATATTTCTTGAATTAAAAAGCGCTATTGAATATATGACCATAAAAAAATCCCGGTTTTCAACGAAAACCGGGATTTTTTAGCCAAAATTTGCGGGAAAATTTAAAATTCTGCTGAGGAATATCTAAAGTCGCCCCAATGCGGGGCATTATGCACTTATTTGATGCAACTGTAAAATGTTTTCTTTAATTTTTTATACAATTTTTAAAACCTTGTTTTTGTTATATAAATCATTGACTTATATTTAATTTTCAAGAGAATGCAATCTCGGTTGCCCTTCAAAAAAAATAGAAACTTACCATTGCTGTCCCACAATTTTTCACAAGAGGAAGCTCATTTGAGCTTCCTCTTGTTTTATGGGTATTTTATCGGGTGAAAATAAAGCTTTTAAAGTTCTTCTTTCAAACAAATTCACTTGAATTATTC